>JBDTJJ010000079.1:0-2621 GCA_039935895.1 Bacteroidia bacterium
AGCAGCGAGTGCGAGGCAAACAAAATACTTTCTTTTACTAATTGGAAGAATAAAGTCACGTTACAAATTATGACAACAAAAATAGACTATTGCTACGGCTATAAAAAACCGCTCACACTCGATTTTATACTCTTATGGAATTTATAGCGTTTTAAAAGAAAGTTATCTCCATTTTTTAAATGGATAATATTGTACACCTAACATCCACCAGGGAGCGATATAGCTTAAACCAAAATTTCTTGCAACATATATGGATAGGTATTTGGTAACATCATAACTGAGTCTGAGTTTTAAGGACAATACAAAACCACCATTGCTATTACCGATTGAACTTACTTTACTGTTATGAAATGTGGTTGAATCGTAGTATCCAGGATTTCCAAGTCTAGGGAAAAGTGATTCAACATAATATCCATTTGTAATATCTGTTCGTTTATACATATAATTGAGGCACGCAATAGGAGCAAACTTTAACTTTTTTATGATATTAAAAGAAATACCATAATTTATACTTATGAATTGAACTTGCCTCCTTATATTTTCGTGCCACTTTTGACTTTGGGTGTGGGTAGGAATACCATCATTTAATGTATAGTTATTAAAATTTGAATTTGTTAAATCATATGATAGGCTAATGATGTGTTTTATGGTGTCGTGACCTAATAGAAATTCAAGTCCAGCATTAAAACCATAACAAACAGGGGTATTGCTATTTTTGGTATATCCTGAATTTTGTCCGGCACTTTCAGGATAAAGAAATTTGAAATTTAAATTTGATAAACTTTTATTAGCAATAAACGAACCTTGTAAATTAAAATGCAACCACGTTTTATTATTGGGTAAAGTATCTTGTGCTTTAAATGATAAAGGAGTAAAAAACAGAAAAAAAGTAAAATATAATTTATACGAGTTTAACATGTATAAATATATAAATTAATTTCCTGCTTTAGTGCGTTGCTCGTGTTTCACCAATAAGAGCATAATTGCCACGTCCTTTAGGTCGTGGAGACTAAACAAACGACATAAATGGCTTTAGCCGAACGCGTTATATTTGGCTAAAGCCAATTTGTCTTATTAAAAATCCACGCCCTAAAGGGCGTGGCAATTTTGCGTTAGGAATTATCTTGCCGTTTCCATTTTTTATTTGGATATTCTGAGTGCTAAAAAAAATTGCGTGAAGCAATTAAAAAAATAAAAACAATGCGTTAAATTAAAAAGTTTTAATGCGAAAAGCCTACTTCGGCAAGCGCAGTATAAACTTGATAACAGATGTTTCTCGACTTCGTTCGAAATGACAACGCGCCGGAACGCCCACCCTTCGACAGGCTCAGGATGCCAAATAAGAAATTATTTTTTACGCTCGCCCACCTGTTGGCGCCACATAGCGTAGTACAAACCTTTAAGCTCTAACAAATCGGTATGCTTACCAGATTCTATGATACGTCCGCGTTCTAACACATAAATAGTATCGGCGTTCATAATGGTAGATAAACGATGTGCAATCATAACGGTTATCTGTTCTTTTTTACCGGAGATGGTTTGGATAGTTTCTGTAATTTCTACTTCGGTTAACGAATCTAAAGCAGAAGTAGCTTCATCAAAAATTAGTAAGTTAGGTTTACGCAACAAGGCACGCGCAATAGATAATCGCTGTTTCTCTCCACCGGAAATTTTTATGCCGCCTTCGCCAATAACGGTATCAATGCCATTTTCGGCACGAAGCAATAAATTATTACAAGCTGCTTTTTGTAGAGCAGTTAAAATTTCTTCATCAGTCGCGTTTGGTTTTACAAACAACAAATTTTCTTTTATGGTGCCCGAAAACAATTGCGTATCCTGCGATACTAAACCTAACTGCATGCGTAATTCATCTAAATCAATATCGGTTGCTTTTTTATCGTTGTAATAAATAGCACCACTAACCGGATGATACAAACCCACCAACATTTTTACGAGCGTTGTTTTACCCGAACCTGATGGGCCAACAAAAGCAATGGTTTCGCCTTTATTGATGGTGAAAGAAATATTTTCTACAGCGTTAGTGTTTGCCGATTTGTGTTTAAAAGTAACATCTCTATAAGATAAAGTTTCAATAGCACCAAGCTTAATAGGATTTAAAGGTTTAACTTCAATAGGTGTGTTCATCAGTTTTTCAAAGTTGCCAAGTGATGCCTGTACCTCTCTGTAAGATGCAACAATATTACCCAGCTCTTGTAGCGGACCAAAAATAAAGAAAGTATAAAATGTAAGCGTTAATAATTGCCCAACGTTTATTTCATTTTTAAACACCAAATAATACAAAACAAAAACAAGTATGGTGCGTAAAAAATTAACCACCGTACCTTGCACAAAACTAAGGCTGCGTATAAAGCGGACTTTCTTTAATTCAAGTACTAAAATTTTAAGAGTAATGGTATTTAATCGTCCAATTTCGGAAGTAGTTAAGCCAAGGCTTTTTACTAATTCTACATTGCGCAACGATTCGGTGGTAGAGCCTGCCAAGGCAGTAGTTTCGCCTACAATTTGTTTAGAGATAACTTTTATTTTTTTGCTTAATACATTACTTATAAAGGCAAGTATGGGTGCTGTAACAAAAAACACAGGAGCAATCATCCAATTGG
>JBDTJJ010000080.1:0-3748 GCA_039935895.1 Bacteroidia bacterium
ACTGCACGCTTACGAAATACCTACGTAAAAGTTTTTGAAGAAGAACGTGAGCTTAATGTAATGTTGGTTGTTGATGTAAGCGCCTCTGGTAATTTTGGAACACATGCTCAAACTAAAAAAGATTTAATTACAGAATTGTGTGCTGTCATTGCCTTTTCAGCCGCAACAAACAATGATAAAATTGGATTGATATTTTTTAGCGATAAGATTGAAAAAATCATCCCACCTAAAAAAGGAAAATCGCACATACTTAGGTTAATACGCGAACTTGTTAATTTTGAACCACAAAATAAAGGTACCGATGTTTCGTTAGGCTTGAAATATCTTACCAACGTGATTAAAAAAAGAAGCATCGCTTTTGTCATTTCAGATTTTATAGACAATAACTTTAACGACGCCATTAAAATCGCCAATAAAAAACACGATATCGTTGCATTGCGTGTGTATGATAGAATGGAAACTCAAATCCCTAAAATTGGTTTACTAAAATTAAAAGATAACGAAACCGGAAAAAACATTTGGGTAGATACGAGTAGTGATAAATTTCAGCACGAATTAAAATTGCAACAAGTAAAAACCGATGCCAGATTGAAAGAAATATTTTCTCGCGCAGGCGTAGATTACACCAAAATAAGCACACACGAAGGTTACATAAAACCATTAATGACTTTATTTAAAAAGAGAGCGTAAGAATGGGAAATGTAGAATTAAAAATTAAGAATTATTGTATGAAGTTGATTGCAACTTTCTGCTTACTGCTAATTGCTAACTGCCAACTGTCTGCTCAGGTTGAAGCTTTCGCAACAATGGATACTAATAAAATTCGTATTGGCGAGCAATCTAAAATTGATTTATATATTAAGTATAACGTCAACCAAAAGAAATTAAACATACAATGGCCTGTTATAGGAGATACCTTACGCAAAGAAATTGATGTAGTAAATGTCTCCAAAATAGATACTACCATTCCAGATAAAAATAAACCCGAAGAAATTCTTCAGCACGAAACTGTTACTGTAACCTCTACCGATTCGGGCTTTTGGGCCATTGCACCTTTTGTTTTTATTATAAATAAAGATACTTCCAAGCCCATACAAACCGAACCTTTGTTGTTAGAAGTTTATACCATTCAGGTTGATACGGCCGAAGCAAGCATAAAAGATATTAAAGCACCGTTTGAAGAGCCTTTTGATTGGCACGATTATCTTCCTTATATATATGGTGGAGTTGCTGCTTTAGTTGCTATTATCATTCTCATCATTATATTACGAAAAGTATTTAAAAAGAAACCTGTTGTAATAGAACCTCCAAAACAAAAAGTGCCTGCGCACATTACCGCACTTAATGCTTTAGAAGATATCAGAAATAAAAAACTTTGGCAGGAAGGTAAATATAAAGAATATCATACGTTGATTTCAGATACATTACGTGAATATATTGAAGGTCGTTACAATGTTGCTGCCATGGAATTGACTTCGGATGAGATTTTTAAAATAATGAATTCGCAAGTTATTGATGGAATTAGTAAAGAAAAATTACGTCAAATTTTAACGCTTGCCGATTATGTAAAATTTGCTAAAGTAATTCCGGTTGATGTGGAGAATGAAATGTCTTTAGGGAATGCTTTTGATTTCATCAATGGAACGAAAAGGGAAATAAATAATAATGAAGAGTTAATAGTTAATAGTTAATAGTGGGCATTATAGAGCATTATATAAAGGACATCACCTTTGCCGATAAGCAATTCTTTTGGCTGTTCCTGCTATTGCCTGTAATGATCGTTTGGTATTTATTACGATTAAAAAATCAAGAAGCTGAATTTAATTTTTCTTCGTTTCAAAATTTAGGAACTATTACAACTTCTTACAAAGCCGTTCTTCGTCACGTAGTTTTTGTATTTAGGTTGTTTACTGTTTCACTTTTAATATTAGTATTGGCTCGTCCGCAATCGCGCAGCAGTTGGAAAGATGTAAAAACAGAAGGTATTGACATAATGCTGGCTATAGATGTTTCGTACTCAATGTTAGCAAAAGATTTTAAACCTAATCGTATAGATGCTGCTAAAGAAGTGGCTAAAGAGTTTATTGATTCTCGCCCAAATGATAGAATTGGTTTGGTCATTTTTGGTGCAGAAGCTTTTACACAATGTCCACTTACAACCGATCACAACGTTATTAAAAATTTATTTGCAGATATTGATGCTGGCGAACTCGGACAAGGTACTGCCATAGGACTTGGTTTAGCAGATGCCGTGGCTCGTGTAAAAGAAAGTAAAGCAAAAAGTAAAATTGTTATTTTGCTTTCGGATGGGGTAAATAATGTTGGAGAAATTGCGCCACTTACGGCTGCTGATATTGCAAAAACTTTTGGTGTACGTGTTTATACCATTGGCGTGGGTACTAAAGGAAAAGCCTTAACGCCAGTGTCTATGTTTCCTAACGGACAAATGGAATATGATTACGTAGATGTTGATATTGACGAGGCTACCATGACAAAAATTGCTGATGAAACAGGCGGAAAATATTTTAGAGCAACTGATAATGCAAGTTTAAGAGCAGTTTATAAAGACATTGATAAGTTGGAAAAATCAATCATCAGCGAAAAAAGTTTCTCAAAAAAAGCAGAGCATTTTTTACCATTCGCTATTTTGGCTTGTCTTTTTTTATTGTTAGAATTTGTAATTAGAAAAACCGTAATCCGTTCCATACCATAAAAATGTTTAAGTTTCAACATACCGAGTATTTATGGGCATTAGCATTAGTGCCGGTAGTGATTGTTATTTATATTTTAGCAGTTGCATCTCGTAAAAAACGTTTAAAAATATTAGGCGATTATCCTTTAATAAAACAGATGATGCCCGATGTTTCTCGCGGTAAACGAACGGTAAAATTTATTTTATATACGCTTGCACTTATCTTTTTAATATTGGGAATTTGCAATTTGCAAACCGGCAGTAAAATGCAAGATGTAAAACGCGAAGGCGCCGATATTATGATTTGCCTGGATGTATCAAACTCTATGTTGGCCGAAGATTTGAAGCCTAATCGTTTAGAGCGCGCCAAACAAGCCATTGAGCAAATGATTGATCATTTACAAGGAGATCGTTTAGGAATTGTTGTCTTTGCAGGCGAGGCTTATACGCAATTACCAATCACAACAGATTATGGCTCAGCAAAATTATTTTTAAATGCCATTACGCCAAATATTATTGAACGACAAGGAACTGATATAAGCGCAGCTATTCAAAAAGCAAGTGAATCTTTTGGAAAAGACGAAGGGAAAAATAAAGCCATTGTAATTATTACCGACGGAGAAGACCACGAAGAAGATGCCATTAAAGCTGCTGAAGAGGCGGAGAAAGCAGGTATTTCTATTCACACCATTGGTATTGGTTCTGATGCCGGCGTTCCAATTCCGGTTTATAATAATGGTGTTCCTACTGGTTATAGAAAAGATAAAGAAGGTAATACCGTTGTTACCAAGCTAAATGAAAAATTATTGCAAAGTATAGCCGCTGCAGCAAATGGCGTGTATGTAAAAGCAAGCAATGCAGATATTGGTTTAGGTGCCGTACTTGATAAAATTGGCGAGTTAGAAAAAAAGCAATTCGAATCTAAAATGTACACCGATTATGAAGATCAGTTTCAATGGTTTATTGGTGCAAGTTTATTTTTCTTGTTAGTAGAGTTTTTAATAAGCGAACGTATTAATAATTGGTGGAGAAAATTAAATCTATTTAAAAAATGAT
>JBDTJJ010000081.1:0-6685 GCA_039935895.1 Bacteroidia bacterium
AAACTTTCTTTTACTTGAATAGTTTTTGGTAATGACATAATAAGTGATTTAATGTTTAGTCCAAATATAGTAACAAAAAACTAAATAAACAAATATTGGACTAATTATTTATTCATATTGGTATTAGGTAACAAAAAGTGGTAAAAAAAGGTAAAGTAACAGAAAGTAACAACAAGTCTAAAATTAAAAAACCCCCATTTTACTGGGGGTTTAACTACTTTACCTACTGGGTTTGGTAGCCCCTGAGATACAAAATTCGAACGAAATCCTTGAAGATGCAAGGGTTTTAGCTCAGATTTGGGAGTTATATGGAAACAATATTGTTAACTTATAAGTCTTATATACCAAGCGTGATGCTTAGTTCTACTTATTAATGTATCACAATAAATTTTTTAGTTTCTACAATTGTACTCGACTGCAATCTAAAAAAATAAGTCCCGGGGTTTAATCCATCAGCTATATATGTAAGCTGATGACCTCCTTCTGAATCTTGAATAGATTGTTCTAAAACCTGCCTTCCATAAACATCAAATACCGTAATGTTAGTTGTGCCGCTTGCGGGTAAATTATACGTTACTGTGTAATTATGACTTACAATAGTTGGATATAATGAAACATAATTATTTACCTTTTTAGTAACGGCATCAATGCCCGTTGAAGTTGATACACTATTAAAATGTGCAGCAATATGCCCGGCTGTGCCCCATGCAGCTACTCTAAAAAGTTTAACATCAGTTACGCCCGCACTCATATCATTTGGAGGATTTGTACGAACAGCACGTAATTGCGCTAAATCATTTAAAATAGATGTAGTATCTGACTGAACGTTATGCACTTTGCTAGCCACATCATCAAGAACTCTTCCGCTACAAGAAGTGTTACTTATAAAATCTGATTTTGCATTTGGCGAAGTCATATCTTCCCAAGTAGAATCTGCCGTTCCGCCAATGGTATTACTTGCACCAAAATCGTTATAAGCACTCAACATATTTATAGTAGAACCGTTACCCGAAATAGGAACGTAAGTTCGTGGTTCATTATTAAAATGATTCAATAATAAAGTTAATGTACCGCTAAAATTAGTTGCGTCCACCATTGGATAAGTAGAGTTTGTAAGTAAAATCCAAGACATACAGGCTACCGATATTTTACCCGAATTGTTAGTTAAATTAAGCAGACCACTTGTGCGAGCCCAATCACCTTCGTTCCACAATCCTTCCGCATCAATTCTTCCACCATTAGATACGCTAAATAAATTCTGACAATCGCCGGTTGCACCTCCAAGTAAAGATATTTGTCCGTTTGTATTTCCGCCCGATGATAATACAGAGCCTCCATTAGCTTTTACCATAGCCGTATTTCCAAACCCCGGATAGAAACAAGCCATTGTTATATCACTATTCTCAACTCCATCGGCATACATCCCAACATCGCAAGGCTGCGTCCATTGCGGCCCGCCTGCATTAAATTCAAGTCCGTAAATTCTTCCGCCAACTTGGTCAGCATCTTCAATAACCAAAGCTTCTGGTCCGTTATAAGAACCGTAAGGAACGTTTAATAATAAATCCTTTATGGTAACCCTGCTTGGCCCCATACAATGCATCAATGGCCCAATTTGATTTCCATTCCAAACAAGTTGTGTAGTTGCGCCCGTTCCTAAACCATCTCCTACAATTTGCATATCGCTTCCTGCGGGTACAGTAATAGTTGTATTGATCATAAATTTCCCAAAAGGAATATGCACAACAGGTTTAGTTCCTAAAGGTTGAGCAGCCGCTAAATTTATTTTTGTTTGAATAGCAAGCGCATCGTTACCGGTACCTTTTGGAACTTCAAATACCATACGATTTAAATTTTGCGGAGTACCGGGTAAAGAAATTGTTGTTGGAAATGGAATAGCAGAAGTATCTACCACTTTATTATCGATGCAATAAAAATTACCCCAAAACTCATCTGCTCCCGAAACAAATCCGCTGGTATCTTTTGTTATATCATTATTTGAAGCATCCAGTAAAGTAAACTCATTCACTTCAAAGTTTGCCTGATTTTGTCCCGATTCAAAACCCGGATCAAGTAAAAGATTTGTGGCAGGTGTTGTAGTTTTTGCAAACGAATAACTATCAAACCAAGCCGTACCGGTGCTTGTTGAATTAGAAAGGCTCGCCATATAAAACTGTGCGCATAATGCAGTGCTTGGTGCAGTAAGTGTTTTAGAATAATTTGTCCAAGGATTTGTTCCGGTTATAATACCAACCGTATCTACACTTAAATAACCCGCAGGATAGCCACCCACCGCAGCCGCCGGATAAGCTGTGTTATACCAATAAACTAAAATATAAGCCTTTGATGTTACGGCATTACTTTTCATCCAACCGGATGCAATGTAAGATGCGCTTGGAGTTACTGTTACACTTTGATAAACGTTTCTTGGGGCAGTAGAAAGTACAATTTGCTCGCAATACGTTCCTGCCTGTGTATTTGTGTTGATGATAGAACGCCCGCCCGATGTAGCATTTTGCCAAGGATTAATTGATAATAACTCATAGATACTATAGGGAGATGTATTTGCTAACGTATAAGTAACGGGGTTAGCTCCTCCCGTAAAAGTTTGGTTGCTTTGAAAATCTAAAATATCCCAGGTATAACCCCAGTTATTTGAGCCAAGCAATTGAAAGTTTTTTGGTGAGTTACCGCCGGCACTTGCGGGTGCAGAGATGGTGTATTTTACGGCTGTTCTCTGCGTGTTTAACGGGCAGTTCCATTTAATTCCAAAGGGTGCAACATCGGTAGCAAAACTTGTAGCGGCATTTCCATCAATCCCTTTTTCAATTTGTTTGTTGAAAACAAAAGCGGCTCCCATACCATGATCGCGTGGATCGAATGAAGGTTGAAATGGCCAACTTTTCCATTTAGATGTTATTTTAGAAAATGTGTTACCTACAAACATACCCGAGGTTCCAACCCTTGTTGTGGCTAAAGAATCTTTTGTGGTACGGATAATGTTATCAAGCATAACGGTATTACTGCCTGAATTAGTATAAAAAGAATCTACATCACTATAAATTTTATTCCCTCTTAAGAAAGCCCCCGTTCCCGCAAAAAAACATTTAGAATTTATAGATGTATTGTTTGCTATAACATTTTTGTACGGAGAAGTGCCAATATCATATACTGTAGATCGTAGAAAAACATTGTTATAAATTTGAAAATAACCTATACATTGATTGATGGCCATTTTACAATCTTCAAACAAACAAAACCAAACCCATTGGTCTAAACTATTCCAGTTGCAACTTGCAATACCACTGCTGCAATTAGAAAAGGTACAACGCATAATGGCATTTTCTGCCTGACCTTGGTTTGTTCCGGTAAGATCTAAGCCTATGCCTGTATTAAAATTTTTAAATACAATATCACTAAACTCATTGTGTGTAGAAAAACCACCTGCTTTAAAGATGCCTCTATGTGCGTTATTATGACCGTCAAACGTAAGTCGGCTAACCCTTAAATACCAACCTGTTAAGTTTAGCATGGTATGATTACCGGCAGCACCGTTCCATGAAATAATAGTTGTTGCAGGGTCTTCTCCAATAATAGCAAACCCATCATAACCGTTACCGGGATTATATAAGGAATCGTTTATTAAATAAGTTCCTGCCGGAAAATAAAGAACATTACAAGTATTGGTTGCTAAGCTTTTCATAGCTACAAGCGCGGCATTAATAGCAGGCGCATCATTAGTTACTCCATTGCCTGTTGCACCAAAATCTGTTTTTACATTTTTCCAACTGGGAAAAGGCCCTGAAAATTCTTCGCCCGTTTGTACGTGCTGAATAGTTTGCGCACGTACAGATAAAATAAAAATTAATGTTAAAAGCGTAAATATTTTTTTCATTGGTTTATATTAGATATAATAAATTTAAAGAAAAAAATTAACAAGAAATAATTATTTTAAAATTTAATAACTGACTATTTAAGCGTAATAACAATAATTACGGCTTGTTGTATGCAGATTTAATATTTTGTTGTACACTGATTAGTTGAAATTTACCGAGTAGGCCTCATAACATTGTATGGGAAATAGTAATTAAATTAGTTAAAAAAAATATGGGAAATGAAAAAATGAGTTCAAATAAATGTAAGGCTATTCTTCAAAAGGATGGCTCTGTTTATACTGACAAAGAGATTATTGAGATAAGAGATTTTCTATACAAACTTGCAGAAATGGATTATGAAGTATTTTCAAAATTAAGAAAGAAGGAAGAAGCTTTTGAAAGAGAAAAACAAGAAACAACCTTAAATGAATCGAACGGTAACTAACTGATAATGTGAATAGAGACTTAAATAAAAAGATGCAAAGAATTGTTTCGAACGAAAAAACCCTTGATAATTGGGCAATTATCAAGGGTTTCATTTTATGGTAGCCCGTACGAGAATCGAACTCGTGTTTCGTCCGTGAAAGGGACGCGTCCTAACCCCTAGACGAACGGGCCATTTTTTTAATGGAGTGCAAATTTATACAAAAAATTTAATCTGCCAAAAAATTACCAGATAATTTCATCTCCAATACTTCCTTCTGCTTGCGATTTGAAGCCCAAACGCTTGCCAGTTTTTAACTTATCACTTTGTACATGCGATAAAATCTCGTTTAACGATATTTCTCGCACGTTTTCTATAGGTGGTGTAAATAAATCGAAACTGATGGCGTAGGTTATCAAATCGTAAACAATTTCTTTTAAGGTTTGGCTTGTAATGGCTTCTTCCGAAAAATTGCTGTATTTATAACCCAATGGCGGTTTTGCTTCTAAAAAAAATCTTTTTTCGCGGTTAATAAAAACGCGCGAAATTAAATAGCCCAAATCTTGTAAACGGTTGTATTTAAAGCTATCCGCCAAAAAATTATACACGTAAATTATACCCGAATATGAGTTTAATTCATTTTGTTTAACATAACCAGTTTTGTACATCGGGTTCGCTTTATCAAACTCAAACACATTGCTGTGCATGTAAAAAACCAACATATCACCGGCAACTTTTAATTCAATTTCGTGCTCGCTGGTAAAACGATATTCTACCGAAATACGCTTGTCGATTTTCTGCGCTTCAGTTTTTAAATCTTCAGCAACTTCTTTTACCACATCTTTTAATAAGGTAAAAGTCTCTTGCGTATTATTATAAACATCTTGCTTCATAACCGATTTTTCGCGAAGCATTTTCAAAATATTTTCTCTTGTATTATCTGCCATTTTATTGGTTTTTAATTAAAAAGATTAATACGCAATAGCAAACAAAACACGTTGTTCTGAAGGCTTTCCGCTATAAATACAAATTCCGTTTTCTTTTTTATTATCTAAAGGAATACAACGAATAGTGGCCTTGGTTTCTTCTTTTATTTTTTGCTCGGTTTCAGGCGTTCCATCCCAATGCGCATAAATAAAGCCGCCTTTTTCAAGAGCTTTTTTAAACTCTTCCATGGTATCAACTTGGTGCATACTTTCTTCGCGACGAACCAATGCTTTTTTGTAAAGATTATCTTGAATTTCTTTTAAAAGATTTTCGATATTATTTTCAATTCCTTCAATAGGTAAAACTTCTTTGGTAAGCTCATCTCTGCGGGCAACTTCAACTGTTCCGTTAGCTAAATCGCGTTCGCCAATGGCAATTCTAACCGGAATACCTTTCATTTCGTATTCGGCAAATTTCCAACCCGGACGCTGCGTATCACGATTATCATACTTAACCGAAATACCTTTTGCTTCCAGTTTTTGTTTGATGGGCGCAATGGCTTCGTTCATTTTTGCAAGTCCTTCATCGCCTTTATAAATAGGCACAATAACGACTTGCGTGTGCGCTAATTTTGGAGGAATTACTAAACCCTTATCATCGCTGTGAGACATAATTAAAGCGCCCATTAAACGCGTGGAAACACCCCAAGAGGTTGCCCAAACATAATCTAAAGTGCCTTCTTTATTAGTGAATTTTACATCGAATGCTTTGGCAAAATTTTGACCTAAAAAGTGCGAAGTGCCTGCCTGTAAAGCCTTTCCGTCTTGCAACATAGCCTCGATGCAATACGTATCTAGGGCTCCAGCAAAACGTTCGTTAGCTGTTTTTACTCCTTTTACAACCGGAACGGCCATAAAATTTTCTACAAAATCGGCATACACGTTTAGCATACGCTCGGTTTCTTCAATAGCTTCTTGCGCTGTGGCATGCGCTGTATGTCCTTCTTGCCAAAGGAATTCGGCGGTACGCAAAAATAAACGTGTACGCATTTCCCAACGGACAACGTTTGCCCATTGATTAATTAGCAAAGGTAAATCACGGTAAGATTGTATCCAACCTTTATACGTGTGCCAAATAATGGTTTCGGATGTTGGACGAACAATTAATTCTTCTTCTAATTTAGCATCGGGGTCAACAATAACGCCACTTCCGTCTTCAGCGTTTTTTAAACGATAATGCGTAACAACGGCACATTCTTTTGCAAATCCATCTACATGGCTGGCTTCTTTACTAAAAAAAGATTTTGGAATGAATAACGGGAAATACGCATTTACGTGTCCGGTATCTTTAAACATTTTATCTAATGCTTGCTGCATTTTTTCCCAAATAGCATAGCCGTTTGGTTTGATGACCATGCAACCTCTAACGGCGCTGTGCTCGGCTAAATCTGCTTTGGCAA
>JBDTJJ010000082.1:0-5341 GCA_039935895.1 Bacteroidia bacterium
ATTTGCTTCGGGAGTAATTTTTGAAGCATCTACTTCAAACTCTTCTACTAAAAATTGGTTGGTTCTTTCTATAATTTCTTCTTTAGTCATATTGAGGACAAATATAAGTTAAACTTTTTTAACAATAAGGGTCGAATTTGTGCCTCCAAACCCAAAAGAGTTGCTTAAAAATACGTCAATTTTTTTATTTACCGCACTTGCAGCAATATTTAATTTGGCAGAAGCCTCATCAGGGTTTTCAAAATTGATATTTGGAGCCGCAAAATCATTTTGCATCATTAGGGTAGAATACACAATTTCGCTGGCGCCGGCCATCCAACACTCATGCCCAGTCATAGATTTTGTAGAGCTAACCGTTGGCTTTGTTTCGCCAAAAACGGTATCAATAGCAATGGCTTCAGCAAAATCTCCACCTTGGGTAGAAGTTGCGTGGGCGTTTATATAATCAATATCTTTTGCCATTAAACCGGCATCTTTTAAGCTGTGTTGCAGGGAACGAATTTGCCCTTCGGGACTAGAGTTTGAAATATGATCTCCGTTAGACGAAAAACCATAACCAACAATTTCGGCCAAAATAGGAGCGCCTCTTGCTATGGCAGAATCGTAATCTTCTAAAACCAGAGTAGCTGCACCGCCGCCCGGGACAAGCCCGTCACGGTCTCTATCAAACGGACGAGAAGCTTTTGTAGGGTCATTTTCACGGATAGAAAAAGCACTTAAAGCATCAAAACTTCCGAAGGTATAATGATTTAATTCTTGTCCGCCACCGCAAATTACCGCTTTTTGCAAACCCCATTTTATCATTAAATAAGCCATTCCCACTGCGTGCGAACCACTTGCACAAGCCGCGCTAATGGTAAAGTTTACGCCACGAAGCTTGAAAATGGTAGATAAATTCATGGTAATGGTGCAATTCATCGATTGAAAAATAGAACCAGAACCAATAAGTGTATTATCTTTTTTAAGACGCGCTAAATCGGCACTTTGAATAACGGCTTTTGCAGAAGAATCGTTTCCGAATAAAATACCGACTTCATTTTTTGCAATATAATCAGGATCCATTTTGGCTTGTGCCAATGCCTGAACAGTGCTCATATAGGCGTACTCAGCCTCTTCCGACATTTGTACGCGAGCTCTTCTATCTAATAAACCTTTTAATTCGGGAGTAGGAACAGTGCCGGTAAGTGCCGAACGATAGCCTAAAGGTTTGCGAGGCGCATCAAATACAATGCCCGATTTACCTTGGCGCAACGAGTTGGTTACTTCCTCTAAGCTGATGCCGAGGCAAGACCAAATTCCCATTCCTGTTATAACAACTCGTTTCATCTATTAGAATTATGAGTATAAACCTCCGTTTACTGATATTACTTGCGCTGTAACGTAAGATGCTTTTTTGGAAGCTAAAAATGCAACCACATCAGCTACTTCCTCCACTTCGCCAAAACGTGCGGCAGGTATTAATTGTTTAAAATCTTTTTCGTTAATACCTTCAATCATTTCGGTTTTAATAAAGCCCGGAGCTACCGCATTTACAGTTACTCCGCGTCTTCCAACCTCTTGTGCAAGTGCTTTTGTAGCGCCAATTACAGCTGCTTTTGATGCCGAATAATTTGTTTGTCCGGGTAAACCTTTTAGGCCCGAAAGAGAAGTAATATTAATAACACGACCATATTTTTTAACCAACATATCTTTTATGATAAGACGCGTTACGTAGAAAAATCCGTCAACGGCAATATCCATTACTTTGTGCCACTCATCGTTGCTCATCCACATTAGCAAATTATCTTTGCGAATGCCGGCATTATTTACCAAAACTTCAATGGTTTTATCTTTATTGGCTTCCATCCAAACGCCTAAAGCAGCATTAACTTGGTCTTCTTTAGATACATCAAACTTCATTAATTGCGCTGTAACGCCCATGGTTTCAATAAGAGCAGCGGTTTTTTTAGCTTCTTCTTCGTTAGATTGGAAGTTTATTAAAATATTATAGCCCATTTCGGCTAATTTTAGGCAAATGGCTTTGCCAATACCTCGAGAACCACCTGTAACTAATGCAAATTTCATATTAATACAATTAAAGCAATTGACAAATTTAACAAGAAAATGCAGTTATTAAAATTCGTTAAGAAATAAATTTTTAATAGTTTTACAAAAAAACAAATTATGAAAAAAATAAACACATTATTAGTTGCCGGTATGCTATTAGTTGCTTCGGCAGCAAACGCTCAAAAATGGAATAAAGATATTTCGTTTTTAAAAGGGCAAAAAGATTTAAATGTACAGTATTCTTTCGATAAAATGGCTGTTGGTAATGCCGGTTTAGAAGCAGATTATGTAAGTTCAAAAAAAGCAGAGTATAACAAAAAAGAAGCCGGAAAAGGAGATAAATTTGAAACATCTTGGAAAGCAGCACCAGTTAATATTTATGAACCAAGATTTGAATCACTTTTAAATAAAGTAATTAATGAAGCGGGTTTAACTGCAAGTCAAAACCTAAAAAGCGCAAAATACACGTTAATGGTTCACATTACTTTTTTAGAGCCAGGTTTTAATGTTGGTGTTATGAAAAAACCGGCTTATTGCGATTATGAATTTAGTTTAGTTGAAACCGCAAGCCCATCAACAGTTCTTTCATCAGCTATTTTAAAAAACATCCCGGGTTCTCAATTTGGTGGTTTTGATTTTGATGCTTCTGCTCGTATTGCAGAATGTTATGGTAAAGCTGGAAAAATGACTGGAAAAAGCATTTTAAAAGTAATTAAATAATTAAAACTTAAAACTTTAGAAGCTCCGCAATTATTTTGTGGAGCTTTTTTTATTGAATAAATCTACAAAATGAATAAATTAAAGTTTGGTGTTGTTTTTTTCTTTTTCCTTTTAGTTCAAACAAGTTACGGACAAAGATGGGGTTTAGACCCAACCTTATCTTTTTTAAAAGGGCAAAAGGATTTAAAAATTGAGTTTTTGTATGATAGTATGACTGTTACAACCTGCATTGATGGTTTGGGGTTTTACATTGAAACAAAAACGGAATTTATAAAAGAAAAAAAAGATAAATTTAATCAACAAACTGCGGGCAAGGGCGATAAATGGGCTGATGAATGGTATTCTGCGCGCAAAATTTATTTTGAACCCCTTTTTGAGAAAAAATTTAAAGGAAAACTGCAAAAAAAAGGTATAAATGCAGATAGGCAAAATAATGGTGCAAAATATACAATTATAGTAAAAACTACCGGTGTTGTTTTTGGAAAAATAGTTCCTAAGACAATCGGTTCTTTTAATAATTTTTCAAAAAATTCTAGAGGAACAAAATCATGTACCTATTGTGATTATTTTATAACAATAGTGGATACAAAAGACCACTCACAAGTGTTGGCAAGAGGATCAGCAAAACTTCTATACGGAAGACATATACCTGTTTTTAGTTTACATAAATTTAGAGCAATTCTACTCAAAGATTGCTACGAAAAAGCAGGTAGTAAATTTGGAAGAAGCGCCATTAAAGCACTTTCAAAATAATTACTTTTTAAGATACCCTATAATTTTTTGCTGACGAATGTATTGGATGGTGTCTTTTTCCCAAACAGGAACGAGTGCACGCATTTCTTTATATAATTTTTTAGAAACAGCCGATAATTTGTCTTCGCATTTTAAGTAATCGATGGCCTGAATTATGCTCATAAATTCAATAGCTAAAACCTCATACGTATTATTAATAACCTTTTGAGCCATCAGCGCCGCATTTGAGCCCATACTCACAATATCCTGATTATCGTTATTAGACGGAATGCTATGTATATACATGGGGTTTGATAGCGTTTGATTTTCTGCCACAGTAGATGTTGCTGTAAATTGCGTGCCTTGCATACCCAGGTTTAACCCAAGCGTACCAAGGTTTACAAATGGAGGAAGTTTTCCGTTTAATTTATCATTCATTAAAAAGTTTAATTGCCTTTCAGCTAACATAGAAAGTTTAGTGATGGCAATTTTTAATTTATCCATTTCAATAGCTGGGTAATCTCCGTGGAAATTTCCGCCGTGAAAAACATTTTTATTCTTGTAATCAACAATTGGGTTATCGTTTGCCGAATTTATTTCATCAATAATAATCTCTTCTGCAAAAGCAATGGTATCATACACAGGGCCTAGTATTTGCGGCACACAGCGTATAGAATAATACTCTTGCACTTTTTCTTTTACAATGGTTTCGGTAGTTGGTTGGTCGTATAAGTGCTCGCCGCGTTTTTTTACCAATTTGCTATCTGCCAAATGTTCTCTAATATTTTTGGCAATTTGGTTTTGTCCGCGATGAAGTTTTACACTATTTAATTCGTTCGAATAATGATCGTCGTAAGATTCGACCATCTCAATAACCATAGCAGATGCTTGCGTAGCTTTTTCTAAAAGATTTTTAGCGTTTAGTAAATTGATGATGCCCATTCCGCACATGGCAGATGTACCGTTCATCAAAGCTAATCCTTCACGAATATGTACGTTTAGCGGGGTTAATTTTTCAGCAGCAAAAGCTTTTTCGGTCGATGTAATTTCTCCTTTATAATGAACATCTCCCTCGCCAATCATAGCTAAAGCAAGATGCGCCAATTGCACTAAATCTCCGCTGGCACCCAATCCGCCATGCTCAAAAATAACGGGCGAAATTTTGCGATTGATCATTTCTTGCAAAAGCGTAACGGCTTCAGGGTGAATGCCCGAATAGCCTAACAACAACATATTAAGACGAGCCAACATGGTTGCGCGCACGTTAATTTCTGCAATAGGATTTCCACTTCCGCTACAATGACTACGTATTAAATTATACTGTAATTGTATTTGATCATCATGGCTGATTTTATATTGCGCCATAGGCCCAAAGCCAGTGTTTACGCCATAAATCAGCTTATCTTTTATAAACTCTTTTAAGAAATAATGACTCTCATAAACTCGTTGTAAAGCAGTAGCATCAATTTCAATAGACGCATTATCTATTAAAATTTGTTTGCAAATTGAAAGTGTAAGTTTTTCGGCACCAATTTTTATTGTACTCATAGGTTGCGAATATACAAACCTGTATTTAATTTATGTGCTTGTAAAAGCGTAAATTTGCAGGTAAATTAATTTTTTACTTGTCGGCACCAAAAACTATATTTCGTTTTATAAAAAAAACCACGCTCGTAATTGGCATTTTGCTGCTTGTTTTTTTGATTTATTTTTTGGCGAGTATTTATGTGGCTACGCCCGAAATAAAAGATAAAACTTCTTTAAGTTTTACACGACAAACGCTTGATACAAATTTTTATAAAATTGGAAATAATTGGTTTAAAAAGAGCCAGAGTGGGCTGTG
>JBDTJJ010000083.1:0-2595 GCA_039935895.1 Bacteroidia bacterium
TATTAAAAATCTCATAAATATATTGTTTTATATTTGTTTGCCCAAAAAGGCTCCGTAGTTCAATTGGATAGAATGACAGATTCCGGTTCTGTTGGTTGGGGGTTCGAGTCCCTTCGGAGTCACAAAACATTAAAAAATCCTATTGCAAAACTGGTATTTGTAATAGGTTTTTTTATTTAAATGGTAAATATTTAGCGTAAATTTTGAAAATGCAGTAAATAATAATTTTTGCCTTTATATATCTAGCAAAATAAAGTGTTTTTTCCATTTGCCTAAAATGATTAAAGCGCCAAAACGTAAAAAAACATAATTCTTAATTTTCAATTCTAAATTCTTAATTGAAATACTATCTTTGCTTCAAACACAGCTTATGCAATTATTAAACGGAAAAACAGCTATTATAACAGGTGCGTCACGTGGCATTGGTCACGGCATTGCGCTTGAATTTGCCAAGCAAGGCGCAAATGTGGCTTTTACGTATTTAAGTTCTGATGAAAAAGCGAAGGCTTTAGAAATTGAACTTGCCGCTTTTGGCATTAAAGCCAAAGGTTATAAAAGTGATGCTGCCAATTTTAAAGCAGCCGAAGAATTAGTTAACCAAGTGGTTGCCGAGTTTGGCACCGTAGATATTTTAGTGAATAATGCCGGAATTACTCGTGATACCTTGTTAATGCGCATGAGCGAACAACAATGGGATGAAGTAATAAACGCAAATTTAAAATCGGTTTTTAACCTGACTAAGGCTGTTACCAAGCCAATGCTTAAAGCTAAAAAAGGTTCTATTATTAATATGAGTTCGGTGGTTGGTGTAAAAGGTAACGCCGGACAAAGCAATTACGCTGCATCTAAAGCTGGTATTATTGGTTTTACAAAATCTATTGCGTTGGAACTTGGTTCTCGTAACATACGTAGCAATGCTATTGCACCGGGCTTTATTGAAACTGAAATGACTGCTGTTTTAGATGAAAAAGTAGTGCAAGAATGGAGAGATGGTATTCCTTTAAAACGTGGCGGAAGTGTTGAAGATATAGCTAATGCAACGGTTTTTTTAGCTAGCGATATGAGTGCTTATATTACCGGACAATGCATTAATGTTTGCGGAGGAATGCTTACTTAAACACAATGTACATTGTACATTGTACATTGTACAATGATAACCACCGAATATCCTATATGGCTTGTACTAGTTTGCCTTTTGGCAGGATTAGGATACGCATTTTTACTTTACCGAAAACCTAAGCAAGAACTTTCAAAGCCAATAAATTATTTACTATTTACACTTCGCTTTTTAGTCGTTTCTTTTTTATGTTTTTTCTTGCTCAACCCTTTAATTAAAAACACCACTACCTATGCAGAAAAGCCCATAATTATTATTGCGGCAGATAATTCGGCTTCCATAACAAAAAATAAAGATTCTGTTTTTTATAAGAAGGAATACCCAACTTTATTGCACAATTTTAGCGATGCTTTAAGCGATAAATATGAAGTCCATTTTTTAAAATTTGATAGCGAGGTTAGAACTGGAGATACACTTAACTTCTCTGGTAAAGAGACTAACTTATCAAACGTTTTTAGCGGGATACAAAATAATTTTGAAGGCAAGAATGTAGGTGCGGTTGTGTTGGCGACTGATGGATTATACAACACAGGTAGCAATCCTTCATCGGATATAGAACGCAGTAATTACCCTATTTACACTATTGCTTTAGGCGATACAACTTTGCAAAGAGATGCGCTCATCAAAAAAATAAATCATAATCAAACGGCTTATATTGGCAATCAGTTTCCGGTAGAAATACAAATACAATCCGCCGATTTACAAGGGAAAGATGCTGTGTTAAGTATTTCGCAAGGCGATAAAAAATTGGCCGAACAAAAAATAAAATACACATCAAACAATTATACAGGTGTTTTAAATTTTTTATTAAATGCCGATAAAGCGGGCATACAACGCTACCAAGCCACTTTAACTTTTACAGATGGAGAGCAAATTAAAACTAACAATACCATGCCTTTTGTGGTTGATATTATTGATAAACGAGAAAAGATTTTATTGCTAGTAGGCGCGCCACACCCAGATGTAGCTGCATTAAAAGAAGCTATTGAAACCAATCAGAGTTATGAAGTAGAAGTACAATTAGCAGAACATTTTAATGCGTCTTTAAAACCATACAGCTTACTTATTCTGCATAACGTAAATCAAAATAACATAGGAGCTAAAAAAATTGCTATGGAGATTGCAGCTAATAAAACATCGGTTTGGCAATTTTCTAAAAATGATTTTTGGGCTTTCCCTTCGTTGCGTTTTGCAAGTTCGGTTGGTAGGTATAATGATGCGGAGCCAATCATTAACAATGGCTTTGCTTTATTCAACATTAGTAACGAGTTGAAAAATTATGTGAAAGAGTTTCCAGCGGTTAGCTGTGCATTGACTTCTTATAAAATATCTAATGGTGCAGTTGTTTTGGTAAATCAGCAAATTGGACAAGTACAAACCGAAAATCCTATTTTAATTTTTGCAGATAACGGCGGACAAAAATCTGCACTGTTTTGTGGCGAGGGTTTATGGCGTTGGAAATTGAGAGATTATGCCGA
>JBDTJJ010000084.1:0-8900 GCA_039935895.1 Bacteroidia bacterium
AGCAAAAAACATTTATAGAAAGTATTCCCGAAAAAACTATTTTTAAATATAATGGCGGACGAATTTTTGAAAAAGGAGAGCGTATAAGAACACGTTATCGTTGCAAAGAAATTTCAACCGGAGCTATTTATTTATTTCATGCTTTGGCTGAAGTTGAGCCTACTTAACTTCTAAACTAGTATTCCAATTATAAGCACATCATCAATTTGCTCTAAATCACCTTTCCAGTCTATAAACTTTTGTTCCAAATACTTTTTTTGCTCCGGCATAGGCATGTGTAAACTTTCTGTAATGAACTCTTGTAGTTTTTTATATTTCAGTTTTTTTCCGTTAAGTCCTCCAAATTGATCGGCGTATCCATCCGAGAAAATATAAATTTTATCTCCCTTATCAAGAGATAAAGTGTGGTTGGTAAACGAAGTAATTTTTTCTTCCATAAACGCGCCCACAGGATGTTTATTTCCTTTAAGCTCTGTAACAGATTTGTCTTGTTTAAAAATGTAACCTCCATTAAACGCACCCGCAAATTCAAGTTGATTTGTTTTTTTGTTTAACGCACACAAAGCAATATCCATCCCATCTCTAACGGTAGATTCATTGTATGTTTGATGTAAAGAAACTGTTAACCATTTATTTACGGCATCTAAAATTTTTGCCGGCTCTGTCATACTTTGCTCAAGAACCGCTTTGTTTAATAAATTATAATTAACAATACTCATTAACGCTCCTGGAACGCCATGCCCTGTGCAATCGGCGGCAGCTACATATATATAATCTTTGTTTTGTTCTATCCAATAAAAATCTCCACTTAAAACATCTTTAGGTTTAAATAATACAAATGATTGTGGCACTAAATCAAACCAAACTTTGCTTGGTGGAAATATAGCTTGTTGAATGCGTTGGGCATACTTAATACTATCTGTAATATCTTTATGCTGCTCTTCAATAATTTTATTTTTTACAGCAAGTTTATAGTTTGCCTTTTGTTTGAGTTTATTTTGTCGATACAATACAATGGATAAAAAACCTATTAATGTCAATACCACAACTGATACAAGAAGAAAAAAACGTTGTTGCTTACCCTGTATTTGCTGTATTTCTAATTGTTTACTTAGTAGTTGGTTTTCTTTTTCTTTCTTTTCTGTTTGATACTGTTTATCTAACTCATTAATTTGCGCTTGACTTTCCATACTATTCAAGCTATCCTTTAATCCATTGTAAAGATTAGCGTATTCAAAAGCTTTTTCAAAGTTTTTACCTCCTGCGTAAACAGACCCCATGTTATTATAAGCGTGTAATAGTTCGTTTTTATCCCCCGAAGCTTGTGCTTTTTCATAACCCTTTTGCACATAAAGTAAAGCTTCTTTAGGTTTGCCATACTCCTGATATATAAGAGCCGCATTTAAGTACACATTAGCTATGTCTTTATTTCTAGTATTATTTTTTTCTAAAAATTGTATAATTTCAGCATAATGAGCTAATGATTTAATATACTCTTTCTGCTTATACTCTATATTAGCTAGGTTAAGTAGCGCATTGGTATAGTCTTGTTTCCTACTTTTATAATACTCAATTGCTTTTTCGGCATATTTGGTAGCCTCATCATATTTGCCTAATTCAATATAAGCTGAACTTAAATTTCCACAATTATTTATATAATCGGAGGTGTTTTTAGACGGAGCTGTTTTTAATGCGTTTTCCCAATAATAGATTGCTTTTTCATAGTTTCCTTGGTAAAAAAAAACAATACCCAAATCAGAATAACTTGCACTGATTAAAGCTTTATTTTGAAGGCTTTCCCATATTTTTAAGGCTTTTAAATGGTAACTAACCGCTTCTTTGTAATTACCTTTAAAAGTATTTAGCAAGCCAAGATTTCTCTTTGCAAACCCCAAACCTTTTGCGTAATTAAGTTTAATACTTTCTGTTTGAATTTCCCTTATAACACTATCTGCTTTATCAAACTTTTCGGTAGAAATAAAAACATAAGCTATCTTATTTTTTACATCAATACTTTTTTGAGGATAGGTTTTAGAAAAAGTTTGTAAAATTTTTTTATAATAGGATAAGGCTTTGCCATATTCCTTCTTATTTATTAAATACGATGCTATATCACTATATTTATTTATCCTATCAGTATCTGATTGGGCTTGAGTATAAACAGAAATAAGACTATCTAAATGTTTATCCTGCGAGAAAGTAAAAAAGGGCAACAAAAATAAAACACCGAATAAATAACGCATATAAATTTGTTTCTTAGCTGCCAATATATACATTTGTTAGGTAAAAATAATAAAAAATTAACCAAAAAAAACTTTAAATTATGGCAACACCAGGAAGTATTGTAAGCATCGACCCTTCGGGAACAACCGGCAAAGTAGCGGTAAGTGGCACAAATGAAAAAATAGCTATCAACGACCCTAAGCTACCCGGCACAGGTTTAAAGGTAGGGGACGCTTGTTCGTTTGTAGTGGAGTATGACAGCACTACAGGCGACTATTATGCTGATCAATTTGCCGTTTTACCCACAGGAAAACCTCAAACAATTACAGCACCTTACAGCGGACCAGATTTAACAGCTAATTTAGGTGATACAATTACTATTACAGCAAAAGGATCTAGCGACCCTAGTGTTACTTGCAATGTTACCATTAACGGCGGAATAGTAATTGTTGACGGCGGAGCTGTATTAGCAGGAAGTGTTAACGTAGGAGGTGGTATTGTGGAAGTTAAAGGAATGGGACAGGTAAAAGGTAGTATTTCAATTAATACAGGTGGCAGCTTAAAAGTAGTAAAAATGGGGAATGTTAGTGGAACGGTACACGCTGGTCAAGCAGGACGTATAATGGTTGGTAATACCGAAGGAGCCGGAACTATTAACGGAACAATTGATGTAAAAGGCGGATTAAGAGGCTTACAAGTGTGTCCTAATTCTCAAATTATTTCTAAATAAATTATATAATAAATGACAAAGCCTCGCTAAATGCGGGGCTTTTTTTATGGAATTAACTTTACTATTATTTTTTAGCTCCTTTAAAAAATACAATTATTGTTTAATACAAAGCACTTTATTCCCATAAAAGCCTATGAGATAAGCCCTTTCATTATTTATAAGCAAACAATTATTTGGCAGTTTACTTAGTTTAATTTCTGTATCAATTATTTTGTTTTGTGCGGCATCCAATACAAATAAATTATTTGAAGATGTTTCAAGTGCCGCATAAATATGTTTTTCTTTAAACAATAAAGGCTTTATTATCGATTGCATTTTTTTATCTACAGTCAACTGCGATAATTTTTTACCAAAGAAATCAAACACATTCATTCCGCTTTCTGTTATGCAAATAAGTAACGGACTATACGCATTTTGCAACGTATCTATAAAAGCGCATTCTATGTTGTTTCCTTCAGAGAGAGGAATCTCTTGCAGTTTATCGACTAAAGAAATTTTACATAATTTTTTTGTGAGCTTATTGATGTAACAAACGTTTGTGCTTTCTATGTTTTTACCTTCTTCGATATAAACAGATTGATTACCAACATCAATTTTAGAGTTGATTTTTACACGAATTTCTCCCTTACGATTTACAACATTTATGTTTCCAAGCGTATCCGTCAAAATAAAATAATCTTTCTGCTGCAAAACAATTCTTGTTACTTTACCCCCGTTTTTTACTGGAGAAAAATCAACCAATTGCTTGCCATTTATAGCGTAGCAAACCGTAGTATTGTTTTTTAAAGGAATCCATAAACGATAATTTTGGTTTTTTTCGTAATCAAAAAGCGTTAAGCCATTTGCCGCCGGATTGGCTAATTTTATTGGAAAACCACTAACGTGATTGCCATTTCTATCAATAATATATAATTGATTTTCCGTATTAAAAACTAATTGCAATTTGCCGTTATCAAAATAATCAACCTGATGTATTTCTCCCAATATTTTTTCTCCGATGTTTCTCTTCCACAAAATTTTACCAGTGTTTGAAAGCAAGTATAAATTATTAGTAACATCAACACAAACCAATTCTATTTCGTTGGTTAAATGATTTTTTACCGGAGTTGGATTCAAATATAAATTTGTATCTACTAAAGTTTCCCAAAGTGTGTTTTGATATAATTTGGTTTTAGGATTAAAATTTGTACAAGCTTTAAAAAATAAATTATTTTTTAATTTTTCAATCGTCAATGCTACCGACTCATATTTATCAAGCATTTCTGGAGATTGATCAAGTATGGTTTTTATGTTTTTTGATAAATCATTTACAATTTCTTCTTTACATTTAAAAACATCAGCATAAAACAAATACGCACTTTCTATCGAAAGGTTTTTATCAATAAAGTTTATTACATGTTCGTTGGTGCGTAAATTATTTTTTTCTGAAACCGATTTTTTGTATTCGCTAATAGCTGAAATTTCATTGCCAAAAATAATAGCATTATCAATAGTTGTAGTGTATTTAAATTTTTTTGTGAAAAAATTTCCAGATAAATGTGAAAACAAGTTTTGTTTTTCATCCACATAAATTTTAATAGAATCAGAAGTTTCAAACGTAGAATCGCAAATAGATTTTAAAAAGTTAATCGATTCTTTTCCATCAGAAATATTTATGAAGCCATAATCTTGATTTGCATCTGCGCATTTAGCAGAAAATAAAACAGCATAATCACCTATGAATTTTTCAATTTCGGTTTGTGCATTAGCATTAATTTTATCCGCATATAATTGCAAATCTTGTTTTCTTTTTTCAGTATTATTTGCATAACAATTTTCAATAAACGAAGCGTATTTACTAATGCTCAAAGCCTGCAATTGCAAGGTGTTATATGGAAGCAAATTAAAAGCATCTTTAAAATTTACAGTCGCCTGGTTTTTTAATGTGTTATAAAACGCAGAAGAATCGTTAGAAAGAAAACCTTGTGTGTTTAATTCGCTTGGTGTAATGGCCATATCGACTGAAACCCAGGCCTCTTTTTGCGAGCCATACCTGCTTTTATTTTTTAAGGATGTTGCAAAAAAGTTATGCCAGCTTTCGGTATAAAAAAAAGGTAAATGAATAAATAGATTTACATCACTTTCTTTATCTTCCGTTTGATACGCTTCTGTAAAAAGTTTGTTTTTTGATAACTGATTTCTTGTGTTCTTAATCCCGTCTTGCAAAAAAGTAATATCGCCTGAAAGCATTACCAAGCCCGCATTTACAGATATATAAAACGTGTAATCCGCATTTTTACATTCGTATAAATTGTTGCTTGTTTTTTTTGCCGAGAAATTCTTTTCTAAAAAAGAAATAAATAAATCATTGGTATTTATATCCGCTAAGTTAAATGCAGCTAATATTTGCGTGTTTTTAGTTTGATATAAAGCCACAAAAACCGACTGCACACCAAACTGACTACTCGCCGTTGAATTACTAATTAACGAATCTGCTTTTTGGAGTGTTTTGTTAAACTGTTTAATAGCATCTGCTTTTAAAAGCTCTTCCCACATTAAATTGCCTTGGTTTATTTTTCCTGAAAGTTGATGCAGATTTTTTGTTTCAAGCAATAAATAACAATTGTCAGGCAAAACACTTAATGGGTTTGTGGTTGGTCGTTTTAAATTGGTTAAATATAAATAGCCCCATGTGCCGCAACCAATAGCAGCAACCAATAGTAAGATAAAGGCAATTTTTTTAATCACGATACAAAGTAAAGATAGAGAAGATTAAGACTTTGTTTTATCCGTTTATAAAAGGTTATGAAACAAGCTTTGTGAAAATCTTATAATTATTGGTTATGTATTTGTTAATGTAAAGCAACTACTAGTAGTGTGAGTGTTTTTTTCATAATTATTGTTTTATAAATTTAATGGTATAATTACCTGCGTTTGTTTTTACATGCATAAAATAAACACCGCTATTTAAGTTACTTACATCTAAAGTAGTTTGTTTGCTTTGTAAAACTTCTTTACCTAAAACATCAACAACGCTTACCTCTATTAACCGCTCGTTGCTATATGTTATCTGTAAGACTGTGCTTGCTGGGTTGGGATATATTGAAATTTGATGTTTGATGTTTATTTGCTCTATGCCTATGCCTGAGCAATCAATATAGCAAGTGTTTTTGTATGGGTTTTGGTAAACCAAAATACCATTTTTTTTCATACACAATAAAATAGGCTGACAAAAATCTGCACCGCATTGGTAATTTTCTCCAGGAGAGAAAGGTCCAGCATAGCTTCCTATACCTTGAATTAAGGTATCAGGATACGTTGTGTAAATATTTTGCACTATAAGTGTTTGTCTATAATTTCCGTCAATTAATATACTATCTTTTCCAAGTACCTTAAATGAAGTCTTAAACCCATAGCAATTTCCGTCTATTTTTGTAAGGGTAGCTGTATCATTTATATTTAAATTAAAATCGTAAATAGTACCTTCTGTTGTTTGATATGCAGGTACACCAAACACTTTTTTATTTGCCACATCCTGCCTTATCATACCACAATATTGTAATGAAGATGAAAGTGTGGTGTCGTTTGTTCCAAAAAATTTTTTGTAAAGGAGCGAATTATATACCGTATCTCCTTTTATAAAGTATTTACTCGCATTTACCGACCAAACCGTATTACTATCCGGAAATGGGTAATACACATTTGTTTGAGCTTTTGCCTCAAATATTGTTAGAGTTAAAACAATAAGTAGTAGTTTTTTCATTGGTGTAAGTTATTGGTTAATTTATTACTCTTTAAGTGTTTTTTTAGTAGCTACACCGTCATTAGTTTTTACATGCACAAAATAAATGCCGTTAGCTAAGCTGCTTACATCTAGAGTTTAAAGATAACAAGCTGAGAAGTTTGTTGCAGCGTATTATTCCCGTAAATTTTCACAAAATACACTCCCGCAGTAAAATCCAAACAATTAATTTGTTGAGAATTACTTGTTATGTTTTCTTCTTTTAAAACTCTACCTTGCATATCACAAATTTGTATAAATGATTTTCCTTCTACATTGTCCGAAACAACTGTAAATATGCCCGTTGTGGGGTTTGGATAAATATTATGTGTTTTATTTTGCAAATTATTTTCAATAGAAGTACTTATGCTTTGTGGTCTGAAAAAATAAATTAAAATATCTTTCATAACTGTATCGCGCATAGACGCAGGATAAATAGTTTCAAACGGGTACGACATATAAACCATTTTACCTGTTGCGGTTCCCCCTGTAAAAACTCCTGTATAATGTAAGCAAGCATAATCTGTATTGGCAGTTGCATAATGCAAATCGGGCAATGAACCATTGATGGTTGTAATTACATCAGGATAGCTCACATTATAAGTTCCGTGTGTTCCGTTATCAAAATTAATGGTGTCGTTGCTTGCATAAATAGAAGTTGAAACTGTTTGTGCAAAGCTTGAATAATAAGTCGAACTTGTTCCTGCCGGATCATCAGCCACATAACTTGCCTTTAAATAATTATTATAAAATTGTTTATCAGCTGTTGTTCCGCTATGATCTAAATCCCAACCAATTTCACTTCCCGAAGTAAAAAAATAACCACCTTGTTTTAAATAATTGCTTACGTAAGTTTGTTCGGTAGTGCTGTAAGTTTCATCAGCAGTACTTTCTTCCCCAAGTATCCAGTCAATTACACGGTATTTACTTAGCGTTACCAAATTATCAGTAACCGCTTCGTTTGTGCAAGATTCTACATATTTATTATTGTTATGCAATGATGTGCCATGTTGTATCACAAAGTTGTAGGTGTTTCCTGTAATAGCTCTATCGAAGCCGTTTACCAGCAAAGTGCTATCGGTATGTGTAGTTGGCACGGCAGCTAATACTTCAGAAATTGCAGACGTGATATTATTAATAGAATCATACGCTGAAATCTTCACAAAATAAATTTGATTGGCAGTCAAGCCCGTCAGCACTAAATTAGTTTTTGGTAATTGAATTGCTGCACCAAAAGTTGTTCCGTTTGTGCTTTTATAAATTTTGTAATGTGTTACACTCGGATCATTTTTTACAATCAGTTTTAATGAAGTCGAATTGTTTTTTAGCACAGCAAATGATTGTGGCATACTAAGTGTTATTCCGTAAGGATACCAAGGTTGTGAAATAACGCCTTCATCACTTAAAATAGAATTTAACGTAGAAGATTCTAAAACAGATTGAATGGTTGTTGGCGTTGTACCATTAAGCATACAGGTGTTTTGCACTAAACGAATACCATGACTGTAATCCATATATGTATCTGCATGCACGTTGGTCATCGGTTGTATGTAGGTTCCGTTTTGATAATACCATCCAAAAATAATTACACGATTTGCTGTTGTATAAATCATATTAGATATAATGACATCTTTTTTATCGCCTGATGTTAAGCTTCCTAAAGCATTTGAAAATGTAGCGCGTTGTTGTCCAACAATCGAATCGTGATGCGCAAAAAACGGCACGGTACTCATTTGCGAACCTGCGGTTAAAGGTTGTGGCGCTAATTTTACTGAGGCAGCTGTCCAAATATCTCCAACCATTTTTCGGGTAGGAAGTGTTGTTCCTGTTAGTGTGTTAATACGTGTTGCCAACATCGGACTCATTGGCATTAAAAAATAATCGGTATCGCAACCAATGGCTAAATAATCGGGCGCTACGTAATACGTTACACTTTGCGTAGCAGAACTTATAGTGGCTGTTGATGTAACGGCAACAAGTGTGCGATAAAAATTAGGAACGTTTCCGGCAGAAACCTGCGTGTAAATCATATTTTCTCTGTTGGTTAAGCTAAGCGTAGAAGAGGCTATGGTGGCTTCAAACTGACTGCCACTTAAAGCCGTAGTTTGTCGTGCCGGTAAATTTAATGTTTGAGAAAACGAAGCAATAAATTCCAATAGAAAGCAAGAAAGTAAAAGTTTACGCATG
>JBDTJJ010000085.1:0-6964 GCA_039935895.1 Bacteroidia bacterium
GTTAGGCGATAAAGTTACTGCCGCAGATGCTTTGCAAATGGGTATGATTTATAAAATAGTTGCTGATGAATTTTTACAAACGGAAGCCTCGCAACTGGCAGAAACATTAGCCAATATGCCAACAAAAGCAATTGGTTTAACAAAAAAATTATATAACCAAGGCACTACAAATACATTAGAGCAACAATTAATAGCCGAAGGAAAAGAGCAAATAAATGCCGCTTCTACTTACGATTATAACGAAGGAGTTCAAGCCTTTTTAGAAAAACGTAAGCCTATTTTTAAAGGTAAGTAACTTTTAATCTATCATCCTCATCCTGCCGAAGGGCTGGGCGTTCCGGCGTTTACGCCGTCGGGCTATCACTTCAATCTTTTTATCGATTACAATAAAAAGGATTTTCGTTCTATCCCTAACGCAAAGTTATCGCCTTGTTTAATTTAAGTGCAGCGGCATTACCCAAGAAGATCTAGCATGAAGTTCGAATAAGTTATAGTACCAACCCCGTCAGCAGAGTTCTCATTGCATGATATTATAGTAAACAAGTGCTTTAAAATAATTATTCACACTAATCTAGTTTGATAACCTTTTGTTTGCCAAAGCATAAAGAGTTTTTACAAGTTGGTTATCATCTTTCCAGTTATAAATTTGTTTTAACGAATCGAGGTAAAAATGCGTTTCTTCTAAGCTATGAATCGAATTTAATTGTTGTAAAGCAGTTTCAAACTCCTTCTGACTCTGAAAAAACAACTCATTGATAACTCTAAACCTATCATTTATACTAAATTCTATTTTTTTAAGATTGTGGTTTTCTTCGGTCGAAACAGGAGCAATTTCTTCTTCTTTTTTCTCTTCAAAATTTATTTCGGGAGCTATTTCAACCACTTTTTCAGGAATTACTGGAATTACTGGAATTTCAGGAACAAGAACAACTTCCTCCACTTTTGGTACAGATTGCATAATTTTAAGATGAACTTGCAAATCTCCTTGTGTTTTAAGTACATGCGCATACACCGAAAGATTACGGTATAATTTTTCTACATCGTTTAAAAATAATTCTGCTTCCGCTTGTGTAAGCAATTCATCTTGTAATAATTGCGATACGTGTTTTTCAACCTTTTTAGCTTCTTCTTTTAATTGCTGTATCACAAAATCTCTTTGCATGTCGTGGTAAATTATCTGTTAAAAATAACGTATTTTTGTTATTCTTATTGTACTTTACTAAAATGTTTTTGAACCAGATTTTAAACAAGTAGTATGTTTTTAGAACACCACCGCCACGCCGCCAATAAAAAAGGAAGCATTGAAGTTATATGCGGCAGTATGTTTTCGGGCAAAACCGAAGAGCTTATACGCAGGTTAAAGCGTGCACAATTTGCCAAACAAAAAGTGGAAATTTTTAAACCAAAAATAGATACGCGTTACCACGAAATGGAGGTCGTGTCTCATGATGCAAACGCTATTATGAGTACGCCTGTGCCGGCAAGTTCAAATATTTTATTGCTGGCAAATGATGTTGATGTTGTAGCCATTGACGAAGCTCAATTTTTTGATATGGAATTGGTGGGTGTCTGCAATCAGCTGGCTAACAGCGGTGTTCGCGTTATTGTGGCTGGCTTGGATATGGATTTTGAAGGCAAACCTTTCGGACCAATGCCGCAATTGATGGCTGTGGCCGAACATGTTACCAAAGTACACGCTATTTGTATGGAATGTGGTGCATTGGCTACTTACAGCTATCGAAAATCGGCAAATAAATCGTTAGTCATGCTTGGCGAAACGGAATCTTACGAACCACTTTGCAGAGAGTGTTACAATAAAAATTTTAATAAAGGCGAGTAAGACTGATGAACTTTTCTGCATCACAAACCGCCAGTATTTTATCCGCCAAATTAATTGGCAACCCGGAGAATATTTTCTCAAATATTGTAACTGATAGTCGCACGGCAGGTTTTACAACGCAAGCACTTTTTGTTGCCATAAAAGGCGAAAGACATAACGCACATATTTATATAAAGGAACTTTATCAACAAGGTTTTCGTTGTTTTTTAGTGAGTGAAGAACACAGTTATTATACCGATTTAAAAGACGTATCTTTTATTTTAGTTGATGATACTTTATTAGCGCTTCAACAATTAGCGGCTTATAAAAGAAGTCTGTTTAAAATACCCGTTGTTGGCATTACAGGCAGCAACGGCAAAACCATTGTAAAAGAATGGTTATGGCAATTATTAAATGTTGATTACACCATTTGTAAAAATCCAAAAAGTTATAACTCACAAATTGGTGTGCCGCTTTCGGTTTGGCAATTAAATGAGCAAACTAATTTTGCTTTGTTTGAGGCTGGAATTTCTTTGCCAAATGAAATGCAAAGGTTGGAAACTATTATAAAACCTACCATCGGCATCATTACCAATATTGGCAGCGCACACGATGAAAACTTTACCGATTATTTACAAAAGACAAGCGAAAAAATTTTACTTTTTAAACATACCGAAACTTTAATTTATTGCAAAGATTACGAAGCCATTGAAAACAGGTTACAGTGGGCAGTTAGCAATAAACAGTTAGCAGTTAGCAAAGCAATAACTTGGTCGTTTTTAGAAGAGGCTGATTTGCAAATTACTTCGCAAGAAGAACAAAATTCTCAAACTTTATTAAAAGCAATTTATCAAAATAAAGAAATTGAATTACATATTCCTTTTACCGATAAAGCTTCTATTGAAAACTGCACTCATTGCTGGTTGTTTATGTTGCATTTAAATTATAGTAATGAAATTATTCAACATCGTATTTTAGATTTAGAACCTTTGGGTATGCGATTGGAAATGAAACAAGGCATAAATAATTGTACACTCATTAATGATTCTTATAGCAATGATATTCACTCACTTTCTATTGCTCTCGATTTTTTAAAACAACAAAAGCAACACACGCATAAAATTGTTATACTAAGTGATATTTTACAATCAGGTAAAAACTCAACTGAATTATATAAAGCAGTAAATGATTTACTAAAAAGCAAAAACATTACGGAGCTTATTGGTATTGGTGCAGCTATTTCTTCTGAACAAAATAATTTTACGGTAAAGAAAACTTTTTTCAACACGACTGAAGATTTTATAGACGCCTGCAAGCAAGGCAACATTTCTTTTAAAGATGCGGTTGTTCTTATAAAAGGCGCACGCAGCTTTGGTTTTGAACGCATACATAAATTGCTTCAACAAAAAAGCCACGATACCGTTTTAGAAATTAATTTAAACAATCTTGTACACAATTTAAATTATTACCGCAGCAAATTACAACCTGGTGTGGGCATTATGCCTATGGTTAAAGCATTTTCGTACGGCAGTGGCAGTTTTGAAATTGCTAACGCTTTACAACATACACATGTAAATTATTTTGCCGTTGCTTATGCCGATGAAGGTGTTGAGCTCCGTAAAAACGGAATCATCACACCTGTAATGGTTATGAATCCTGAATTACAAAGCTTCGAGCAAATGTTGCAATACAATTTAGAACCCGAAATATTTTCGTTTTCTGTTTTAGAACAATTTGCTAATTACGTTGCTACAAATAATAAACAAGCCACATTACCCATTCATATAAAGTTAGATACCGGCATGCACCGTTTGGGTTTTGAAGAGCAAGACATTCCTTCGCTTATTGAAAAACTAAAACAATATTCTTTCTTACAAGTAAAAAGTATTTTCTCGCACCTTGCTGCAAGTGATGATGCAACGTTAGATGATTTTACCAATCAGCAAATAAATTTGTTTGATAAACTTAGTCAGCAAATTATGCAAACACTTGCGCATCCTGTGCTTCGCCATATTTGTAATTCGGGTGCTATTAGTCGTTTTCCAAATGCGCATTTTAATATGGTACGTTTAGGAATTGGTTTGTATGGAGTTGGCGTTAATGCTGCCGAGCAAAAACAATTATTAAACGTAAGTTCATTAAAAACCACCATCTCACAAATAAGAAAAGTCAATGCTGGCGAAACAGTTGGTTATAGTCGCAATGGCAAAATTACAAAGCCTACCTTAATTGCTACCGTACCTATTGGCTATGCAGATGGTTTAAATCGCCGACTAGGAAATGGTGTGGGACGTCTTTATATAAACAACAAATCTTCACCAATTGTGGGCAACGTGTGTATGGATATGTGCATGATAGACGTAACTGACCTTAACGCAAAAGAAGGCGATGAAGTAATTGTGTTTAATTCTGTTGAAACATTGCAAAATTTGGCAAATACACTTGGCACTATTTCTTATGAAATATTAACGTCGGTTTCTGCCCGCGTTAAGAGAGTTTACTTGCAAGAGTAAGTTTTATTTTCTTAAATTTGATAGTAAACTTACTTACATGAAAAAAAAATCTATTCTTTTATTCTTTTTATTTGTACACGCAATAACATTTGCACAATTGCCATTAATACAATGGCAAAAATCATTTGGCGGCACTAATGATGATATTGCTTTTGATATAAAACAAACTAAAGATGGAGGCTACATTACGGTAGGTTCATCTGCTTCGCAGGATGGAGACGTTACGGGCAATCACTATTCTGCTCAATATCCCGAAGATTTTTGGATCGTAAAATCAGATGCATGTGGAACTTTACAGTGGGAAAAATCATTTGGCGGAACAGGAAGAGATATAGCTTATTCTGTGCAACAAACAACAGATAAAGGATATATTGTTGCAGGCTATACAGGTTCAACCGATGGCGATATTACAACCTACCATGGTGGCGCATCAGATTTTTGGGTTATAAAATTAGATACCTTGGGTACTGTAAAATGGCAAAAAACATTGGGCGGTGCAGGTGAAGATGGAGCACAAGCCATTCAGCAAACAACAGATGGCGGTTATATTGTAGCTGGTTGGTCTTCTTCTAACGGCGATACAGCGGGCGATCATGATTTTGATTACTGGGTTGTAAAACTTGATACCGGAGGAAATGTAAAATGGCAAAAATTATATGGCGGATTATATGATGATACTCCTTATGATATAAAACAAACAACAGATAAAGGTTATATTGTTGCAGGATATTCTGAATCTAATGATGGAGATGTAACAGGCCATCATGGTTCTACTAATAATGTTGACTACTGGGTAATTAAAATAGATTCTCTCGGGAATTTGAAATGGGAAAAATCTTATGGAGGTACACAAACAGACCAAGCTAACTCTATTAAGCAAACTACCGATGGCGGTTATATAGTAGCCGGCTTTACGTCATCTACCAATGGAGATGTAATCGGTAATCATGGTGCCTTTGATTATTGGGTACTAAAAATTGATACTTTAGGAGCTATACAATGGAAGAATTGTTTTGGTGGAACATTAAATGATCAAGCCTACTCTATTTATCAAATTGCTGATGGTGATTATGTTGTTGCTGGAATTACTTATTCTAATAACGGACAGGTAACTGCAAATCATGGAGGTACAGATTATTGGATAACCGATTTAAACTCAGCAGGAATTATTCAGTGGCAAAAAACTTTGGGTGGTTCTGGAGCTGATGCTGCAAGTGTTATTAGGCAAACTATTGATGGAGGTATTATAGTGGCAGGCGCTTCAAGTTCAACTGATGACGATATTACAAATCCTAAGGGCTTATCTGATTTTTGGATAGTTAAATTAAATACTGTTTCAGGTAATACAAGTATTTGTAGTGGTAGCAGTATAACATTAACGGCAAGCGGAGCCAATTCCTATATGTGGTTACCCGGCGCAATTAACTCATCCTCTATAACAGTAGCACCAACATCAACAAGTGTTTATACATTAACAGCCTCTACAGGCACTTGCGTTGTAAACAGCAATACAATTTCTATTTTGGTAAATAATTTACCTGTTGTTACTTTTACTAGCCTTGGTTTTTCAGACACACTGTGTTCTTCCAATGGTAGTCAGAATTTAACAGGCGGTAGTCCAAGCGGTGGTACATATAGTGGGTCGGGTATTACGAGCAATGTGTTTTATCCGGCTTCGTTAAGTCCGGGTACATATACCCTTACGTACAGTTACGCCGATGTAAATAGTTGTTCAAATAATGCATCTCATTCTGTAACAATAAAATCCTGCGCTACTACAGATATTACTAATTTTAATTCTACTAAAGATTTTTTAATTTACCCTAACCCGGTAATCAATAATGTGCAAGTAGTAACAACAACTATTATTAAGAAAATTATTCTTTACGATATTATTGGAAATAAAATAAAAACGTTTTCTCCAGCGTATAATTCAAAACAGGCAACGCTCGATGTAATAGAGTTGGAAACAGGTATTTACTTTATACAAATTTATTTTGCGGATAATACAAGCATTATCAAAAAAATAGACAAACAATAATAACTATTAATTTTTTTTCAAAAGATATATAGAATAGATAAAATCAGTTTAAGTTTTGTGTTTGTTTAAGGTTCACTAAAGCCATAAATTATGTATTCTATAATAACGAAAAAGAAGACGATAAGTTAATGAACTACTAACACGAGAGAATATTAATACCATTACAACCTCCAACTGCAGCTACCAGTAATTGCATCGGTGTAAATCCTTGGTTTGTGTATTCTTTTTTATTGGTTTCTTTTTCGGCTTCAAAACCATACCATTGTCAATTCGTTTAATAGTTACTTGCGTATTCTTTTTCTAAAAGATGTTCAGCTAAAATAGCTTCTTTATTTGTTATTGGATTAATTACAGCATCTTCCGTTAAAGCAATAAATAATTTATTTTCTAAAATATAATCTTTATGCTGAATTAATTTTTCTAAAGGTACAGCGCCAACAATATATTTAAAAGTAGCTGCACTATGTTTGACAGAAATGTCTGTAAAATTTAATTCATTAATAAAGTTTTCGTCTTCGTAACGCAAGTAAATTTTGACAAGTACCTCATTATTTAATTTAGCCTCTTTATTTTGAATTTGCTTTTTGTACT
>JBDTJJ010000086.1:0-7683 GCA_039935895.1 Bacteroidia bacterium
GCTATGCCAAACTCTCCTGTTGAAATTGGCATGGGTATTACAGCTTATAGTATTAGTAAATCTATCAATATTGATGAAGCACATCAGGTAGAAAACTTGTTAGCCACTACTGGTCGCACACTTTATATGCAAGATGAAAACTTGTTAGATGCCGTTACGGCTCTTAGTGGCAGCGGGCCGGCCTACTTTTTTTATTTTGTACAACAACTTATAGAAGCAGGAAAGAAAATGGGCATGACTGAAGCAACTGCATCTTTATTAGTTAAACAAACCATGTTGGGCTCGTTTCATTTAATAAACAACGCCAATAAACCCTTAGATGAATTGATACAAGCAGTTGCTTCAAAAGGTGGAACAACAGAGGCTGCGCTAACTACATTTGCTAAACACCATGTAAATAATCATTTGCAAGAAGGTTTACTTAATGCCGAAAAACGTGCTAAGGAATTAGCTTCTAATGCTGGTAAGTAATTATTTAAGCAGATGCTTTCTTATCAAACAATTTAATTTTTAAACCAAAATTTACACCTAGGCCAAAGGTCAAAAACCAAGGCGTAACATTTTGTGGTCCAGGCATCATGCCAATTTCTGTTTTCATATTAAAGCCAACGGTAGAATTAAAAACGTATTGCCATCCTAAGCGCCAGCCTAGTGTTCTGCGCGTGTTCTCCTTAATATTAATATCTACATTTTTAAAAGTAGTTACTTGGTTATAGGTTGGTATTAGTGTATAAGTAATTCCTGGTGTATAAAGTAGATCCATATAAACATTACTTAATTTTTTTGTCTTTTTAGTTCCGTATTCAGTTGTGCTAATTACCAAATCTCTGATAGTTTTAAAATCTAAACCAGCGTATAAACCATAACTTCTAACTGCGTAACTAACTGTTTCAAATGTAATATTATCATCTACCACATATAAATTACCTTGGGCATCTTTTGCTGAAATTGAACTGCCTTTTTGGTTATTATGAAAGTATTGAAACCCGCCTCTTAAAGCAAATATTCTTCTTGCATCGGCTTGCACTTGTATAGATGATGTTAAGGTGTAACGCCCAACTGTAGATGAACGTAAAATAACTTTATTACGAATGGCTTTCAATTTATTAGTAATATTAAAACAGCCACCGGCCTGTAACTGACTAGCTTTAGAAACACCCTTGGGTGCAAAAATACCGATGCCGGCATCGGTCCATGCTTTTCTAAAATCTACATCTATTTGAAATCTTCTATTGAGTAAATAATTCATCTGGGCATCAATCCCAATATTAATATCTGGCATATAAGCTTGCACGTTAAAGGGATTGAGGTATATCATCAAGTTTCTCCTATCGGGGTTATTTTCTTTTATGTTGTAACTCACGCTTTGCGAAAATGAATTTGATGCCAAGCCAATTGCGCTTATAAATAAGATCTTTTTAAATATAGATTTTAGATTCATGTTGTTTGTTTTATGGTGTGATACAATAGTAATATGTATTCCGTTTTTATAAAATACCCGTGTTACGGTAAAAAAGCATCCGTGCTAATGGGTATATTAAATTTTTCTATCCGGTAAAAAAAATTATTTTTGTAATAACAAACAACAACAATCTATCTTATGAGTCCTTTATCGAGTAAAGTCGTCAAACTATATATAGTTGATGATCATCAAATAATGATTGACGGCATAAAAGCCTTATTAAACAGCAAACCTACTTTTGAAATTATAGGTGAAAACATAAACCCACTAATTGCTTTAGAAGAAATAAAAAGATGTGTACCTGATATTTTAATTACCGATATTAACATGAAGGAGATGTCGGGTATTGAGCTTACTAAGCAATTAAAACAATTATTTCCCGATCTAAAAATACTGGCGCTATCTATGTTTGGCGATAAAGAAACTATTTCTGAAATGCTGGAAGCGGGAATAAATGGTTACGTATTAAAAAATACGGGTACTGATGAATTAGTTAATGCCTTGACTAAACTATCTATTAATCAACCTTTTTTTAGTGATGAAGTAACTACTGAGATGATGCGTGTTATTTCAACGCCAAAATTACCTGAAAAAGAAATTATTACTCTTACCCCGCGAGAAATAGAAATTGTAAAACTTATTGCTGAAGAATATAACAATGCTAAAATTGGCATTAAACTTTTTATAAGTGAGCGAACGGTTGAGACACACCGCAAAAATATTTTCCGTAAAACAAATACAAAAAGCGTGGCGGGCTTAATGAAATATGCCATGGAGCAGAAAATCATATAAATAAAACTATCCGTGCCAGTACGTAGATAAAATTACCCCAGCGTGGGTATTTTAAACGACTGGGTTTACTTTCATCTTTGTAACATAATTAATCACAATAATTAACCCTCAAAAAAACAACGACAACATGAAAAAGTTTATTTCAATTGGTATTGGTGCAGCACTATTAGTGTCTTGCGGATTTCCAAAACTATCTAAGTATGCAACTAAGCCCGATTTAGCGGGCAAAGCAAACTATGATTTTACAAAATCTAAAATCAGAGAAAATGGCAAAGGCTTTGCTATCGACATGAGTGTATTAGGTAAAATGCCTAAACGAGTTGCTTTAGTATCATATTATATAGATGACCCAGGAGTAACAAAAGTATCTGGTTCTAACCAAACGGGTAAAACATACCACACCACAAATACCGGAAGCGAAAATGCGCAAACATTTATAAACGCTTTCTACAATTTAGGTTTAGAACCTATGAAAGCAGCTTTTAGCAAATATGGCATTGAAATATTAACGCCCGATCAATATTTGAATGATGATGATAAGAAACAAGCCTACAACGATTTTGTTGTAAGACATACCAAGCTGAACGAATTAGGTAAAAAAATTGGAGCCTATTTTAAAAACGCTGGCAATGCCGGAACGAGCATAGAAGTTGATGAAGTTGTACCTGGATATAAGCTTTTAAAAATAAACAAACCAAATACCGGAGATCCAAAGAAAAAAGCAGTTGGTGGTTATAACCTTTCAGGTTGCAGAGATGGAGAAATGATTGAATCTATGGGATATGATTTAACTAAAAGTTTAGAGGTTGATGCAGTAATTGTGGTTTATAATTCGCAATTAGCAGATAACAAATGGGGTAAAACACGTTTCTTTTTAAGTGCGGTTAATATGCAAATGTTTGGTCCAAATCCAACTCCATTAAAAGAAGGAAAAAAAGATAATAACAGTTATAATAAAGGCTTATTTTATTGCGGAACGCGTATGGCATTTAAAAAAGGATTGGTTATAAATCCAAAAATAAAAGAAGAAGCTAAAAAAGTGGAAAACGATAAAAATAATGAAATAGCGTATAAAAATATAATTACGGGTTGTGCCAATAAATTAGGTACTTATTTACAAACCGAATTAGCTAAAAAGAAATAATTTTTAAATAAAAACCTTGTGTAGCTATGTTACGCAAGGTTTTATAATTCAATCAATATGAAAAAAAATAAAGCACTTTTTCTATTCGTATTTTTATTAGCGTCCATCCATTTATTTTCGCAAGAAATACAATGGGCGGCGACTATAAATTATGACATGGAAATAACCAATAAAGATCAGTTTAACGCACGTATGGCAACAGGTGCGCCTGATGCGCCAACCTACGGGCAATTAAGTAAGCGTTGCGCAACCGCCAGCAAACAAAAAAACTCACAAATTTGGGTTGATTATAAAACGCCGCAAGAAGTAAAACAAGTTTTAATTGTAGAAAATAATTCTTGCGGAAATATTATAAAAGTAGAGTTACTTGATGAAGAAGGCACAGGAACACCTGTTTACGAAAAACCTGTAGAAGGTTCATCGGCAGCGTATCGTTTGTTTTTAATTACACTACCCGAAAAATCTAAAAAAGTAAAAACCATTAAAATAAAAATCAGTGGTGCTTCTGGTAATGAAGAGCAAATAGATGCTGTTGGAATAACAGATAGTGATGCTAAGCAAAACTTTGATGATTTAATTAAAAAATACAATGTTAATGCCCCAACTTTTAGTAAAGCACAAGATGCTGCAACTTCTACTTTTGAATTTGGCTTTGATAAAAAAAATATTAATGTTTTAAACATTAAAAAAAGTATTAGTACATTGATGTTAGGTTTAAAGCCTGGCGAATCGGGTAATATGGGTGGTGCCGTAAATTCTGATGTAGATGAAGTGGCGCCTATCATTTCTCCAGACGAAAAAACATTGTATTACATCCGTTCCCAACATCCAAAAAATAATACTTACGGCACAAGTAGTAGCGAAGATATTTGGTTTAGTCAGTTTAACACAAGCGATACTACCTGGGGGAATGCACAACACATGACGATTCCGTTTAATACAGAATCAGTAAATAAAGTAGTTGGTATTACACCCGATGGAAATAGTATGCTGGTTAAAGGTGCATATAAAAACGGAAAATCTGAAGGCTTAGGTTTTTCTTTTACCAAAAGAATTTTAGGTGGATGGAGTGTTCCTGAAAAAATAAAATTAAAAGATTATGATGATATGGTGCAAGGTGCGTACGTGGGTTCTTATTATGCAAACGATGGAAAGACTTTGCTGTTAAGCCTTTCTGAAAGAAGCTCACAAGAAAACGATCTTTATGTAAGCTTTTTAAAAGATGATAACTCTTGGAGCAGGCCGATGAGTTTAGGCTCTACCTTTAATACTTCTTATAAAGAAGATACCCCGTTTTTAGCATCGGATGGTACTACGCTTTATTTTAGCAGCGATAGGCCAGGTGGTTTAGGTAAACGAGACATTTATTTTTCAAAACGATTAGATGATAGCTGGCAAAAATGGAGCACGCCTGTAAATTTAGGCTCATCGGTAAATACAACTGCAGATGATGCAAACTACAGCATTGCCGCATCAGGTTACTACGCGTATATGGTTAGCGAACGAAACTCGATTGGCGGAAGCGATATTGTGCGCATTAAATTAAAAGATGAAATAAAACCAAATCCGGTAGTATTAGTTAGTGGTAAAGTAATTAACGCAAAAACAAATCAATATGTTGATGCAAACATTATTTATCAATTATTACCAGATGGCAAAGAAGCCGGTATTGCAAGAAGTAATCCAAACAACGGAGATTATAAAATTGTATTGCCTTACGGAAAAAATTATTCATTCAATGCAGGCGCGCAAGGGTACATCGCTGTGTCAGATAACCTTGATTTGACAAGCGTTTCTACCTATCAGGAAATTACTCGTAACCTTTATTTATATCCGGTTGAAGTGGGCGAAACCATTCGTTTAAACAATATCTTTTTTGAAACCGCTAAGTTTGATTTATTACCAACATCGTTTGTAGAGTTAGATAAGCTGGTAAAAATATTAACAGATAATCCGCAAATGGAAATTAGTATTTCAGGTCATACAGATAATGTGGGTAATGATGCTATCAATCAAACGTTATCAGCTAATCGCGCAAAAGCGGTGGTAGATTATTTAGTATCAAAAGGCATTGTTGATACACGTTTGCAGCAAGCAGGTTATGGTAAAACAAAACCTTTAGCTACTAACGATACCGAGGAGGGTAAAGCTTTAAACAGAAGAGTTGAATTTACTATTAATAAAAAATAGTGTGTTGATGTGTGTAGTTGGTTATTGTGGGGGAGTAGTTGCTAATACCAGCTACTCTTTTTTTAATTAGTTTAAAAGAATTTTTTAAAAGCATATATGAAGAAACTATTTTTATTTATTTTTCTTATAACAGAAATTACATCTTTCTCTCAAGATAAATTTACAGATTCGCTAAAGAATTTATTGCCCCTTGCAAAAGAAGATACCAATAAGGTGTTTTTGCTTACCGATATTGCAGATGAAATAACCGATATAGATTTTAAAAAAAGCATAGCATATTCTACCAAAGGCTTAGAGCTTGCTCAACAATTAAATTTTAAAAAAGGTATTGCCCAAGCATATAGCACTATGGCAAATGCGTACAGCAGCCAGAGCGATTATATAAATTGTTTAGCGTTTAACAACAAAGCTTTAGAGATACGAAGAGAGTTGAATAACTCGCATGATGTAGCGGCCACTCTTGACAATATAGGCAATGTGTATAACGATCAAGGGAATTTTACCAAAGCCCTTCAATATTATAACGAAGCAGTTATTATTGATGAAAAAAACAAAGACACGAAAGCTTTAGCATTTCTTTATAACAATATTGGCAACGCTTATGCCAATAAGGGAGACTTGAAGCAATCAATTGTTTTCCTCTTTAAGTCGTTGAAATTAAAAGAAGAGTTGGGTAATAAAAAAGGTGCTGCAAATACCTGTAATAACCTTGCGGTAATCTATAAAATGCAGGGCAATTACGCCGAGGCTTTAAACTATAATGAACAGGCTATGAAATTTAGAGTAGCTCTTAAAGACAGCATGGGGATAGCTTTTTCTTATACTAATTTAGGGCTAACCTACCGCAATATGAAACAAGATGATAAGGCGGAAGAAAACTTTTTACAGGCTTTATCTATTTTTACCCGCTTAGGGTATAAAAAAGGCATCGCGGCAGCAAATAATAGCCTTGGTATTATTTATAAAACAAAAATGCAATATAATAAAGCGCTGGCTTCTTATAAAACAGCATTAGATATATTTACCCAACAAAATGATAAAGGTGGCATGGCGGTGGCCATGAGCAATATTGCTTCTGTATATGGAAAAAATAAAAAGAACCAAGAGGCAGAAAATTATTTTAGTAGGTCTGAAGCTTTAGGTTTGGAAGCCAAATCATTCGAAATATTGATGGATCTTTATAATTTATATAGTGTTTATTATGAAGATAATAATGATTTTAAAAGGGCGCTTAAATACCACCTGCTTTATACTGATGCAAGAGATAGCCTACGCAGCAAAGAAAACACAAACGCCTTAGCGGAAGTAAAAACTCGTTATGAAACAGATATTAAAGAAAAAGAAAATGATAAGCTTACAGATGAGAATCAAATAAAAGACCTTACTATCTCGCAAAAAAATACACAGCGAAATATTTTTATGATACTATTTGTGGTTGTTATTATTATTGGTAGTTTGTTATATAACAGAAATAAATTGAAACAAAAACAAGCTATGGATGCTGAATTATTGCATCAACAAGAGCTTCGTTCTAAAGCTATTATAGAAGCTGAAGAAAAAGAACGCACGCGCATTGCCAGAGAATTACACGATGGTATTGGTCAGCAATTATCTGCTGCTAAACTTAATATATCAGGCTTGCAAGCATCGTTAAACACAAACAATGATGAAGAGAAAGTAATGATTCAAAACGCAATTGATCTGATTGACGAATCTGTAAAAGAAGTACGAGTCGTATCTCATAGCATGATGCCAAATGCACTTATTAAATCAGGGTTGGTTTCTGCGGTAAGAGAGTTTATCAATAAAATAAGTTCATCTGGTTCGCTTAAAGTAAATTTAGAAATTATTGGATTAACCGAGCGTTTAGAACAAACAATTGAAACCGTTTTATTTAGAATTTTGCAAGAGTTGGTAAATAATATTATCAAACATGCAAAAGCAACACAAGTCAGCATACAACTTATTAGGCACGAAACTGAATTAACTATTTTAATTGAAGATAATGGCGTTGGTTTTAATGTAGATAAAGTGTTAGAAAAAGAGGGTGGCATCGGTTTAAAAAATATTCAATCGAGAGTTGCGTTTTTAAACG
>JBDTJJ010000087.1:0-5668 GCA_039935895.1 Bacteroidia bacterium
ATGTGTTTTGCATAATGACCACTAAAGCTATCCAGTTTTTCAGAATAAATAAACTGCCCAAGTGTATTAATAATCTCAATCGTATAGTTGTCTGTTTTTTGAAGGTCAAGTACCAATTCAAAGTTTCCATTATTTGGATTTGGATATAATGTCATCTGCGTTTCGTTGCTCATAGCTAATATTCCTGTTGTGCTGAATGAATAAATAGCTGAAGTATTTGAAGCGCATCCATTCGAGGTAACAATAACGGTATAATTTCCATTTTGTGTTACGGTATATGTCTGGTTAGTTGCACTAGGTATTAAAACACCATTTAGATACCATTGATTACCTGTAGTAGAATTTGAAGTAAGCACTCCACCGTTTTGAGTTACTATTGGTGTTGCTGGATTAGCGTTCACGGTTATTGAAATGATGCTTGTTGCTTTACAATTTCCATTTGAACCTGTTACTGTATATGTTGTATTTGTTACTGGTAAAACACTAACCGTAGTTGTTGTAACACTTCCTGAATTAGCACTCCATGTATATGATGAAGCTCCACTCGCTGTAAGAATTGCACTTTGCCCTGAACACAAACTGTTTTGTGAGGTGCTTGCACTCACATTGGGTAACGAATTAACGGTAACCGTTGTAGCGATAGTTTTACTACAACCATTACTTGTTCCTGTAACTGTATAAACAGTTGTGGAAGAAGGATTAACAGAAATTGCACTTGTTGTCGCCCCTGTGTTCCAACTATAAGTTGATGCGTTGCTTGCTGCAATTGTTGCTGATTGCCCATTACAAATGGTTGCAGAATTAGCACTCACATTTGGCAACGAATTAACTGTAACGGTTGAAGTAATAATTTTACTGCAACCATTACTCGTTCCTGTAACTGTATAAACAGTTGTGGAAGAAGGATTAACAGAAATTGAACTTGTTGTTGCTCCTGTGTTCCAACTATAAGTTGATGCGTTACTTGCAGTAATTGTTGCAGATTGCCCTTGGCAAATTGTTGAATTTGTTGAAGTTACATTTGGATTAGCCTTTACTGTTATCACTTTTGAAACAGGAGTACTTCCACCTCCTGAATTTGTAGCAATCAACGTAACGGTGTAAGTTCCTGCAACATTATAAGTAACGGTTGGATTTTCCAAAGTAGATGAAGTTGGTGTGCCGCTTGTCATTGTCCAGTTCCAGGAACTTGGCGAATTGGTTGAATTGTCTGTAAGATTTACAACTTGTCCTACACAAACAGTATTACTGGAGGTTGAAAATACAGCAGTAGGAATTGTCGTTGCATTATCATTACGGGTATACCAAATAGGAGAAGTCCAAATTACATCTCCATCAGCCTGAGTAATCTTAGCATAATAGTAATAAGTAGAATTGTTTGCAATCGTAGGAGCAATAGTATAAGTAGATGAACCTGAATTTGAACCCAAGACAGTACAAGCTGTTCCACTACCCGGTACGCCGTAATATATTTGAATAGTTGAAACAGCTTCTGCGTCTGGATCGGTAACAGTAACTTTTATAGTTGGCGAACCTGTATGAGAAAACACGCTTCCCATTGGCTGACTGGATATATTAAAATCAATCTTTGTATTCCAATCATCAGAAGAGTATATACGCATTTTTAAAAAAGCATCTAAAATATTTGCACGTGTAAGCGAGGAGGCAAGAACAACTAATCGTCCGGCGGTTTGTCTTCCAAAAACAGAATAATGTGTGTCGTGGTCGAGGCCAATGCCAACATGATATCCCATTTTAAGTGCATCATTATATCGGGCAATGTAATCACTTGTAGCAGGATCAGAATAAGTGCTATTAGTTGAAAAAGCAGGTCCACTTCTCGCCGCCATACCAATAACTGCTTGGTCTGCATTAGCACTATAAGTTGACAGCAAATTACTATAGTCTGTTGCTTGTGGATGAGCTAAATAGGCAAAAGCTCCTGACCTAGCCGTAATTTTATTAAAAAGCGTTGTATAATCACTTTGTGCAACAAAAACATCATATAAACCAGCATCCCAACCCATCAAAGAATCGTAACCATAAATCACCACATGTCCTCCTCCAGAAATAACACCCCACTCCTGCCCATATAAAGCAACAAAAGAACCATCTGAATTTGCTGTGTTAGCATCGGTAATACCGCTGTGCCAGTCTGCAAGGCTTGACATTCCTGCCGAAGCATGGTTATGATCTGATACCCCATAAAAATCAATATGCTGCGATTGCTTGGCATAGTTAAAAGCTTGCAAGGGAGTTGTCATTAAGGATGTTGTGGCATCTTTATTTCCATCAGAATAAGATGTTTGACTATGAATATTGCCAAAGTAGTAATTATATGCTGTCTGCGCATTCAAACTTGCAAGCGATAAAAGTATTGCTAAAAAAAGAGTACTGATTTTTGTTTTCATATTTATTTATATTAATGTTTTTGGTTACATATTTTTTCTACTTTTTCATACCCTTTAAAATCATCTAGGTCGCTAATTTTTTTCCAGTTTTCACAAGCTGAAATAGTGTCTTTTAAATAGAAATTACAAAAACCTAATTGGTAATACGCTAACTCTAATTTTGGATTTAAGGCAAGGGCTGTAGTATAGTCTATAATAGCTTTTTTATATTCATTTATATGAAACTGAATATTTGCTCTTTCTAAATAAACCAAATCATTTTTTTTATTAATCTTATTAGCTTTGTTTAAGTCGTTTAAAGCTGCTTTATAATCTTGAATTTTATCTTCTGAAATACCTCGGAAAATATAAGCGCTCAGGTGTTTACCGTTATTATTTATTTCTGTCGTAAAATATACTATTGCGGTAACAAAATCCTTTAGGTTATATTCAGCAAGCCCAGCTTGATAATTCACATCTTTCAATTTGGGCTGAATCTCTATAGCTTGATTAAAAAATGCTATCGCTTTTTTATAATTTCTAATTAAAAATTCTTGTTTCCCCTTTTCAAAATAGATAACAGATATTTGATTAGAAGAAATAGGAGTTAAATTATTTTGGGCTTTACCTATGTTGCAAAATGAAAGTGTGATAAGTAAATAAAATAATGGTTGCTGGAAAATGACAGAATTCAAATAAAAAGGGATTAAATAATATTTGAGGGTTGCCATTTACTTTTTTTAAATTTTATTACATAAACATAATTCCATGATTGTTAGATTTTTTTGCGACAAAAATTACTGCTTAATAATTTTAACTAATTGATTTTTTCCATCGGCAATAATCTTAACTAAATACATACCAGGTAGTAGATTTAACTCTGTTAAATTTAAATGAGAATTATTTTTATTTTCGCTGATAATTACTTCACGTCCCATAACATCAATAATACTAACAGCCAAATTATTTACCACATTTGGTAACTGTATATTTATTTCATTCAATACTGGATTAGGATAAATAGTAGCACTCCAATTCATTTCATTTTTTTCTATCCCAGTAGTTACACTACATCCTCCCTCTACTAGCCAAATCATCATATTCATTAACCATGGGCGATGATTTCCGTTTGCGTCTCCCGTATATCCTGTATATAAGCTTACCGAAGGGTTACCCGTTCCGTCATCAGGCGGAGAACTATCGCCAATAGCAGCAACTCTTCCACATCCATATTGAGATGTTACGCATACAACAGCGGTATCCGTTTGCCCTTTTCCGCTTTTCCACACATGTCCTTTTGCATGCGCATTTTGTGAAGGATTTATTGTCATACAAGTTCCATTACTCCATTTAACTTCAGCAACAGTACCAAAAGGCCCGTGTATTATAGAGTCAGTTAATGCCGTGGCTACATTAGAATTAGAACTTGCATCTGAAAAATTTTGCAAAGCAAATGTAAATCCAAAAGCATTATTTTGAACACCATTATTAGTTAAAAAATCATTCCAAATAGCAGGAGAGTCATGTCCGTCATTATTTCTATCACTAACAGTATGGTCTGATATCATGAATAAACTTCCCCCATTGCTAATAAAATTCATGATAGCTGTTTTTTCTGTCGCGGTAAAAATTATATTTGGTTCATTTACCACAAACACATTGTACTTGCTTAAATCTTTTGCATTCGTAGTATTTCCGTATGTTATGCTACCTGTAATAGGAGGTAGTGTTTCAACCCAATAGCCTTTCTTTACGCAATCAATTGCCCAATAAGAAAGTGCGCCTTCCCAATAGGTTTCTGCAGTTGAAGTAGTTATGGCTGTTTGAGTTGGTGTAGGATATTGTTGCGGATTAGATTTTGTGTGAGAACCTCCTGTACCAGTAGTTGCATTGGGGTTCCAATCTAAATTATGTAAATCTGCATCAATGCACCAATCGCCATTACCGGCTGTTTCAGAGTGTGTGCAATCAAATAAAATTTTCTTTTGACCTGCTGTTTGTGCTTGTAAAGATGGTGTTAGACCTAATAGTATTAAACATACTAATTCACTAAGATATTTCTGTTTCATTTTAACAAGAAAAATGATTAAACGATGGTTTGTTAATGCCGATTTCATATAATAGTTTTTTATGAAGCGGTTAAGGATTTGATTTAATCCAATAGGGTATTCACTTCTGTTTTTAATAACAATTTGGTAATATTAGATTTTCATTTTGTACTAATTTTGATTTTTTTAGTTAATAAAGGTTATTTAACAAATTTATTTTTATTTTCCCGCTGTCGTTCTAAAGTCTAAACTTAGTTCGAAAAGGCTTTTCTTTTAAAGATTCTATTATTTCTTGTTCCTGTTGTAGTTTGGTATTCCGCTGATTTATTTCAACTTTAAAATCCACAATAGTTAACTTGGTTAAAGAATTGGTTGATTATTGGTAAAATTTTTAAGATGATCTTAAAAAAACATGATGTTTTTAAATCAAAACAGAATAAAATATAAATCTATTAAGATTCGATACAAATACTAAGTCATAAAAACTACACCAACGGTAATTCGTCAACAAAACTTTGCTGTAAATTTGCGTATGCAACTACCCGTTTCAGAAAACTTACGCATAGCTTTTTCGTCTATAAAGGCAAATGCTTTACGTACCATACTTACGGCATTAATTATTGCCATTGGCATTTGGGCTTTAGTTGGTATTTTGACTTGCATCGACGCTTTAAAATTTTCGCTCAGCAGTAATTTTGCCGGTATGGGCGCCAATACATTTACCATTAGAAACCGAGGCATGAATGTGCGCGTGGGTAACGATGGCAAAAAACCAAAAATTTATACAAACATAACCTATTACGAAGCCAAAGAGTTTAAAGAAAAATTTAAGTTTCCGGCAGCTGTAAGCGTTTCTACATTGGCAACTTTTACAGGCAAACTGCAATATTTATCTACCAAATCAAATCCTAATATACAAGTGTTTGGTATTGATGATGATTACTTAACTACATCGGGTTACGAATTAGGGCAAGGCAGAAATTTCTCTTCTTTCGAAATACTAAACGGCTCATCTTCTGTTTTAATTGGTAGTGAAATTTTGACAACCGTTTTAAAATCAGAAAAAAATCCTATCGGAAAAGAAATACGCATTGGCAGTGCAAAATATACTATTGTAGGCGTTTTAAAAAGTAAGGGTACCGGACAAGGTTTTGGCGGAGATAAAATTTGTTTAATCCCCATTCAAAATGCACGAAGCAATTTTCCTAAAAAAGATGCCACATTTACCAT
>JBDTJJ010000088.1:0-3003 GCA_039935895.1 Bacteroidia bacterium
AATAATAAATAGTATCTCCTTTGGCGGCAACTGTTTTTGGCCCATAGTAAGCCATTTTTTTGAAGTTGGCTTGGGTTAATTCAAATAAAAAATAAAATAACGATGGAAATAAAATGATACAAACTAAGATGATTTTTTTTCTTTTCACGCGGCAAATTTACACATAAAATTTGTATGCTGTATCTTGTTCTGTGTAGCGTAAACAAAATACAATAGTACCTTTACCAAAAATTAAACATGCGTAGGTTATACATTCTTTTTTTTATAATTATATTTCAAACTTCGTTCTCGCAAGATAATTGCAATTGCAACGAGAAAGAAAATGATTTTTCGGAAACTTACATAAATGCCAATCAATTAATTTTTAGAGGCAAAACAATTAGTGTAACCAAAGGAACCGATTACGATAAAGTAACTTTTTTAGTTAATAATCTTTTTAAAGGAATTGCTTCTAAGCAACTTGATGTTTATTTCGACAATAAAAACACTTGTGCTTTAAAATTTAACGTAGGCGAAGATTGGCTTGTTTATGCTAATTATGAAAAAGCAAAACCGGTAATGTTGTATTGTAGCCGTAGCCGCAAAAATATAATTAACACCAATAAAAATATTGATTTGATGTATATAAAATCGGATATTACGATTGATGATGAGACCGATAAGCTAACTGAAATATGCGGCTTAAAGAATTTTTCAGAACCTCTTTCAGTAAACACAAACGCACATAACAATATTATTCCTACAGGTTATCAGCAAATTTTACTAATTATTTTTTCGCTAATTGGTTTTGTTGTAATTTATTTTTTGCTGAATAAATTCTGGAAGAAGTAAAATTATTTAAGTGGTTCGGTATTAACCTCAACCTCTCTGTTAGGTTGTACAAAAGGAATCAAACCTTGTTTAATAAACATAATTTGTCCTTTTTGTCCGGCAACAAAAAGCTGAAAACCTGTACCTAAAGAAAATTCCGAACTACGGCGAATAGCATACACGTGCCTGCATAAAGGATATTCATTGGTTTGTATATTACTTTGATCGGGCATATACGCTATCTTGCTGCCCTTAGTTGAAACCGCTAACACTTTTATCTTACTTAAAAATACTTTTGTAGTAGAGTCGTCTATATCGCTTAACCAGGCGTAATCTAAAACACCGATGGCATTTTTGCTTTTGCTTATGTAGTTAATAAGATCTTTTGTGTTTTTTAACGCGAAACAATTTTTACCAAAAGCTTTGCCTTGTAACATAGTGTCTTTTAAAAAACGCGCAGTAGCGGAGTTATCATTATCAAACGCAATACGGTAAGTTGTGTCTTCTCCCGCAGCAATTTTTTTAACTTTTTCGGTTGTGATAACAGAATCTGGGCTGTTTAAAGGAACGATAAATGCAAGCGCACTTTTAGCCACGCAAATTTGTGTGGGATAAATGTTTTTTGATTTGAAATTTTTTACTTCATCGGCAGATAAGTTTCTAGATATAACAACCAACTTACAACTATCGTTATACAAACCTTCTATGGCTTGTTTTTCGTTTACATATTGCACATTAATTTTTGCGTTGTAATAAATCTGTTCAAACGTATAAGCCTGATTTCTAATTTGTAGAAACATGCCTTCTTCGCAATAAACTTTTAGCTCGCCCGAAGTAGGTGTATTAGGAATTTCGCTTGTTTTGGTACTTGTATTACAGGAAGCAAGAAATAGCGTACAAGAAGTAATAATTAAGATTTGTACAGTGTACAATGTACGTTGTACAGAATACAAAATACAATTATAATTCATTTTCTTCGTTTTTCGTCTTTTTATATTGATTGTATTGTCTTACAAGCCTAAAGCCGCCGTAAATAATAAAAACAATACCAAACCAATATCTTTTTGGTGCAGGTAGTTTTTCTATTAAAACATTGCTGCATAAAAAAACAAAGCCGCACCCAATAAAGAGTGCGGCCATTACTATACCTGTAATTAAAAATGCGCGTTGCATGTTTTATTGAAGTCTGAATACAATTGGTAAGTTGTAATAAACCCTTACCGGGCGTCCGTTTTGTTTACCGGCACTCCATTTAGGCATGCTTTTTACAACACGAACAGCTTCTTTATCACAACCGGAACCGCCGGTAACTCCTTTTAAAATTTCAACATTACTAATAGATCCATCTGTTTCCACAACAAACTTTACAAAGCATTTACCTTGTATGTTGGCTTCTTTTTCTATTTCAGGATAATGTACATTTTTTTGAATGTATTTCATCATTTCCCCTGGTCCACCCGGAAAATCGGGCATTTGCTCTACTACGGTAAAAACTTCGGGTGCTTTTTCCTCAACCGGCCCTGTACCAGCATCGCTTGGTATGGCAACATCTTCGCCTGTACCTTCTTGCGTAGTTGTACCTACGTTGGTTTCAGCCACTTTTTCTTGTGGTGGTGGTGGTTCGTCTTCTACGGCATCATCTTTAATTACCGGAGGTGTAAATTTAATAGTTTCTACAACCGGTGGTGGTGGCGGTGGTGGTGGCGGTGGTGGATCTTTTGGATCTACTGGCGGCGTTAAATCTAACTGGGTTACATCTAATTTTACGTTATTTAGTGTCGAATCGTTTGATTTATGATCTAAAATTAACTTTACGCCAAATACTGCTAAAGTAAATAGTATCATACCTCCCAAAATAAAAGTAACTCTTTTGTTATAGTCTCTTCTAATTTGGTAAGCTCCGTAGGTATGATTTCGTTCTTCAAAAACAATATCATTTCTGTCGTCAGAACTAACATTGTTCCATTTCTCCATAGAAAGAAGAAGCGAAGCACCTGCTATTATTAATATTACTACTGCTATTAAAACCATATTATTTAATTTTTTCGGTTAACAATGCATACTCGGGTGCCGACATATCAATAATTACATATTTACCCACCATACAAACATTAAGCTCATCTACTGCATCAATAACATCACGGTAAGTTGCTTTATCGTCTGTTTTAATTAAAGCTGTAAGCGATCGTTTAT
>JBDTJJ010000089.1:0-3129 GCA_039935895.1 Bacteroidia bacterium
ATAACTCTTTGCTGGTTTGCATCAATACATAATCTCTTTGCATGATTGCCAAATTTTTAACTGTCATAATATACGTCATAACAGACTGTTGACCTGTTATCACTTCCTTTTTATAATACTCTAATAATTGTTTGTAATCTTTTAATTGATTACTTGAAATAGAAATTCGTTCATTAAGAGAATTTATTTCGGTGAGAATTTTATTTTTGCGAATACTGTTTTGAGCCATAAAATTTGACTTATAGGACTGTGTAGATTTAATTAATATATCGGTTTTTTTTCTGCTTAAGCTTTTTTGTTTTCCATCAAAAATATAGGCCGAAAAATTTAAACCTGCACTTACGCCAAATCGGTTCGGCAATGTGGGAACATAAACTCCATTTAACCCAGCGTTAGCAAACGAATTTAATTGGGGTTTATACTTTAATTCAAAAATCTTTTGAGCCGCTAATAAATTTAAACTATCTAAACGAAATTTTTCCGAAAAATTAGATTGAGTTGTTACCGGATTCAAAATTAGATCAAGCTCTTTTAAGGCAACTAAACTAGTATCGTTTATGCCGCATAAAATATTTAAATCCATTAAATCTCTTCGGTATGTAGATTTAAACATGGATAAAGTATTTAATTGCGTTTGTTGCTCAATGTTTACAACTAACAAATCAGATTGTTTTAACAAACCGCTTCCAACTAATTTATTGACAACTAATTTTTGATCACTGATTAATTGTACGAGTTGCTCAATATAGTTTGTTTGCCTTACATCTTGCAAGCAAAGAATATATTGGTCTCCAACAATTTTTTCAATATCATGCTCACTTAATTTAATGGTGTTTTGATTTATTTGTCCCGCAACCATAATTTGTTCGGAAGCCATCTTTAATTTAGAAGCGTTAAACAAAGGTTGGTTAACATTTAGCATTCCTTGATAAATACCACCATTACTGGCAGCAATATCATAACCAGTGTAATTAATAGCATCGTTTGGACTAAGCTGAAACTTAGTGCCACCGTTGTCTCTATTAATAATTGGCGACACTGCAACGCCAGCATTAAAAGTAACTTGTGGTTTAGTATATAAAGCCTTTAATCTTTCTGCCTCAATTTTATAGGCTTCGCTTTGATTTTTGTTATCCTGAATTAGCGGACTATTTATTTTTGCCTGACTTATATAATAGCTAAGGTCATTCTGTCCGTAAGCACTTACTTGAACAAAAGCGAGCGCGACAATATGTAAAAGAAATTTTTTCATTCTTGGGGTAAATGTAATTAGATATTCTTAAAATTTAGTTTCATCTTATACTAAAAGAATTATCATGCCTCAAATTTAAGGATAAAAGCAAAGGCAAATCTGTAGGTAATTTGTAGGTGCTTTTCATCTAATTAGTTTTTTTATAATTCTCGTCAGTAGATATGCTTATAAAAAAGCAGAGATTTTGGTGTTTGTTTTTTTAGTACAAAATTTAAACAGAATTGCATTATATCTTGCAAAAAAATAAAAACTATGAAAACAACAATTTTAATGGTAGTATTAAGTATATGCTCAAGTATTACATATGCGCAAAAAATAAAAACAGAAGAAGTTCCAGCTATTGTAAAAGATGGATTTAAAAAAAGTTTTCCAAATGCAAAAGTTACATCATGGGAAAAAGAGAATGGAAAATATGAAGCTGCATTTGATGTAAATAAAGTAGAAACTTCGGCTTTGTTAGATGTAGATGGGAAATTAGTTGAAACAGAATCTGCCATTCAAATTTCAGAACTACCTAAAGCTGCTATTGATTACTTATCAAAAACATATAATGGAGTAAAAATAAAAGAGGCCGCAAAAATTATTGAATCTAATGGTAAAATAAAATACGAAGCTGAAATTAAAGGGAAAGATATTCTGTTTGATGAAAAAGGCAATTTGATTTAAAAAACATCTGCAATAATAGTGAAATATATTTCGGATCGATTATGGATACTTATGTTTTTAAAATAAAATCGGCAAGAGGAGTACATTTAGATTATCTGTTCCAAGAACTTAGTATGATTATTGACGAATGTAAAACTGAAAATGAATCAACAAAAATAGAGCGTGTGCCAGTATTTGATTGTATTTTATTGACAACTAATAATCTAAAATTAAGAACTACATTAATAAAAGATGAAGATTTTATCTTAGTCTAATTTTTTCTTCTTTCTGCTAACGAAATATTTAATGGATTAAGTTTTAGCAAACGCACTTGACAGCTAAGATCTTGAAATATTTCAAAATGATTAATTTGTTTTTTTTAATCTCAAAACTGTAGTGTTTTTAACGAGTTTATCGGAAAGTTATTACCTTTAATACTTTATCTTTACCTGAAATTTATTTATAATGAGTTTTAAAAAAAACCTTGTTTGTTTCTTACTAAGTTTTATATTTTATACATCAGTTAAAGCACAATTGGTTACAAACCTTGGCGAACATCACAATCAGTTTTTTGTGGGTTCGGGTTATTCCGATTCGTTTGCTAATATAACCTTTGGCTTAAATCATACTCGCTATTTTAAAAAGCTAAAACGAAACATTGATGGTATTATAGACTTTAGTTTACCGCTAAATACCAAAATTTATACCCGTTTTGTTTTTAGAAAAGGGTTTCAATTTGACATTTTTAAAAAAAATAATTTCCGACTTCCACTTGCTATTATTTCATCAACGGTACGAAAACACTTGTCTTTATTTGATATTCACGAAATTATTACCGAAGTATGTTTGCTACCCGGTATTTATACAAATAAATATACCATTGCCGCTGATATATCGGTTAATTTCTTGTGGCGAAATAAAGTACATTATAACCCGGCCTATACTAAAGATAGTAGTCATGTAAACCCAAATACTAACCACCAAATAATAAATATTAAAGCGGGCATTATTTTAGCATATAACCTAACGCATTTTTCATTTATTTTTAAAGGTGGTTTTCAGCAAGTAAATACATTTGAGTTTAACAAAATGCCTTTTTATGCAACAGGTATTTTGGCTTATAAATTAAATTTTAAAAAACGTAAAGAAGAAACTGCAAAGTAAGCGCTTTTGTGTAACGATTAATATTTACTCAAAATCATTATAAAGCAAATATTTTTTACGAATGGTTT
>JBDTJJ010000090.1:0-17873 GCA_039935895.1 Bacteroidia bacterium
CTTTTACATCGCAAACTAAGCCATTACCTTCAACCACCTCTTGCAAACCGCCTGCATTTGTAGATACTACAGGCACTTTATATAAAAAAGCATCTAATACGCTGCTCCCTAAACCTTCTTCTTGCGAACTCATAACAAACACATCAAAAATTGAAAAAAAATCTTCAACCTCATCTATTTGTCCCATTAAATGATACCAGCGGCTAATGTTTAAATGAGCAATTTCTTTTTCTACTTCGTGTTGTAAGGTTCCTTCGCCAAAATGCAAAAACATAAAATCATCACGCATTTGCGAAAGATGATAAATTACCTGCACCATTGTTAGTGGATCTTTATGAGGAACAAGAGCCGCCACACTTGCAATTATTTTTTTATTGTGCCAACCTTTAAAATGAATTAATTTTTCGGCTCTATCTTTATTTAATTTTTTTGCAATGGCAATATCGGGTATAACCGTAATGTTTTTCAAACCAAAGTTTTCTAAAATAGTTTTTATGGCCGAAGAAATAGCTACTAATTTATGTGTGCGCTTGTATTTTAATTTGGTAAAAAAACCTTTTGGCACAAAGTCAACACGACGTGTATAAACCACTTTTGTTTTATGAAACAGCGATGAGATAACACCATACATTTGTGCCGAAGATGTTTGTGCGTGAATAACATCAAAATCTTTTCCGTGTTTTATTAAATATAAAATAGCTTGCAATCCATTGCTAATAGTATGAATTGGAATATCTAAGTCTTTTGCTTTTTGGTGTAAAGGAAAGTTTTTCCGACAAAGCAATTCTACTTCATGACCTTGCTCTAAAAAACCCTGTATGTTATAAAGTGTTTGGCGTTCGCCACCACGCCATGTTTTTTCGGTATTTACTTGAAGAATTTTCATGTAATAAATTAAGTGTTGTATTCGTCGTTATGAAAAAATAATTGAGCAAAGAAAACACAAAACGTTACACCGGCTTGCGTTTCTAACGTATCTTCATTTATAAACGAAATCAGTTCAATTAAAATAAAGAAAATAAAAAATACCGACATTTTTTTATTCGATAGAAACGGCGCTATTAAAAACAGTATAAAAACAAACAGACCAGTAAGTCCTAATGCCACCGTGGTTGCCAGGTATTGATTGTGTGAACGTAGCTGCCATTCTTTTTGCAAACTCGTATTTTCATCTTGATATTCTGTTATAAACGCATCTTTAACATCGCCCGTGCCAACCCCAAACCAAAGGTGCTGCCTAATAATCCAAATAGAAGCATTCCAAAATTCTAATCGCATAGTTACTGAGTGTCCGTTTGTTTCGTGCATGCGCATAGAGCCGTCAATTTCCCATAAAATTTCGTGTACACGTGTGCGTATATCTGCCGGGTTGGTGTAAGAATAATTGGCGTACCCGTTTTCTATTAAAGTTATGTCTTCATCGGTAAGTTGCGAGAAACCTAAAGAATCTCTGGTTAAATTTTTTGAAGCTAAGTACCTTACTAACGTATAACGTACCGAATTTTTTCTGCTATCAAACCCATCAAAATTTAATTTACTTTTTTTGTTCCATTCTTTTTTTAATTCGGCATCGCAAATTAAAATGTAAACGTAATTACCATTTTCAGTAAACTTATATATAGTATCATTTAAATAAAGACAGCCATTGGTAGAATATTTTGGAAGTGTTCTTAAATCAATACTATTTATGGTGTGTAACCTTTTATACTCATCTCTTACAATATAGGAGGTGTATAATAATCCACCTAGAAATAGAATTAAAAATGAAATTTTAATTGCCGGAGATTGTTTTGAAAAAAGAAAAATAATAACACCTAAAAAGGTTAAAACACCCAATATAACAAGGCCTGTAAACGATTGCAGAAAAATTAGAAAAAACAGCAGCCATACACCAATTAGCGCATAAATAATTTTTTGTTTTATGAGTGGCGGGTTTAAAAGACAGAAAAATAAATAGCAAATGGAAAGTACAATCATTAACGAAAAACGGATGTGCGATTCGAAGATGGAAATTTCTCTTACATCATGAATTTGCTTGTGTAAAAAACCAAAGTAAACTGCCATGCTACAGGCTGAACCCGCAATGCATGCCAACACAAAAAAATGCATAATTAAGTGATAATCTTTTTTAGTTAGTGATGGTGATGTAAAAAACAAAACCGGTAACCAAAGCATGGGTAATTTTATTTTTAAATCATGTAAGCCATATTCATAATCGCTTGTCCAGAGTAAGCCAATTACATATAAAAGATAAATGCCGACAAAAGACCAAAACGCTTTCGACTTTTTTAGCGTGTTCCATTTGCTGATAAAATTTCTTTCAACCAACCAATTTCCCAATAAAATTAGTTGAGAAATACTGGTTAAAAAATGAGAAACAGGCATGCCAAGCACCAGCAGAATTAATCCGAAAACAAAAATATTTTTATGCGTGATGTAGCTTTTTAGTTGCATGGACTTATTTAGTAAGTCTGCCCCAAACGCCAAGCGGAAGCTTTACGCCACTTTTTGCCTGTAAAAATAATTCGCCAGTTTGTAAGGCAGACTGATGTTGTTTAGCATAAGAACGTAAAAAGTTCTCAATTATTATGCTGCTAAAACCAAGTGAATACGCATTTAAAATAAGCAAGTGTTTATCCGGATTTAAAACTTTTAAAACTTCACTCATCATCTCAGAAATATTATCTTCTAGTTGCCATTTTTCGCCATTAGGACCATGGCCATAAGCTGGAGGATCTAAAATAATGCCATGATAAAAATTACCACGTCGCGCTTCCTTTTTTATAAATTTCAAAGCATCATCAACCATCCAACGTATGTTATCTAAGTTAGAAAGTTGCATGTTTTCGTTTGCCCAAGTAACAACTTGTTTTATGCTATCAACATGCGTAACATCAGCGCCGGCAGCACGCGCAGCCAAAGATGCACCACCTGTGTAAGCAAATAAATTTAAAAATCTGGGCTTTTCAATTCCGGAAAGAAACGTATAAATAGCATCCCAATTAACGGCTTGTTCGGGAAAAACACCAACGTGTTTAAACGAAGTTAATCCCAATCTAAAATTAATAGCCGACTCTTTTAAATCTTTGAGTTTAAATCCATAATTAATTTTCCATTGATCGGGCATTTGCTTAAACTTTTTCCAATCGCCGGCAGAACTTGAGCGTGGAATAAATTTTACATGCGCCTGTTTTTCCCAATCGTCGTTGCTCCACGTTTTAGCCCAAACAGCTTGCGGCTCAGGGCGAATGGTAATGTACTGACCAAAGCGTTCTAGTTTTTCAAAATCGCCAACATCAAGTAATTCGTAGTCTTTCCAATTTTCGGGGGTTAATAATTGCATAGTGTAAATTTAGTTTAGTTTAAAACAACAATATTTTATTTTATTTCCTTTGGCAGAAAAAAGTTGCTCGTAATACGTTTGTATGTTGGTTAATTCTTCTTTGCCGGAAGGATTGTTAGCGTATAAATCAGCGGTAGAAAAAAGCAATTCTAATTTATTTTCGGCAATTACTTCCAAGGTGTATTCATAAAAACTGGTGCTATCTGTTTTTAAATGAACCAAGCCGCCTTTTTTTAGTATCTTTTTATACCGATTTAAAAACATAGGATTGGTAAGCCTTTGGCGGGTACGTGTTTTTTGTGGTTGAGGATCCGGAAAGGTTATCCAAATTTCATCAACCTCGTTTTCGGCAAAACAATATTCTATAAAATCAATTTTTGTACGAACAAATGCCACATTTAGCATTTTATTTTCAGTCGCAAATTTAGCGCCCGCCCAAATACGATTTCCTTTAATATCAACCCCAATATAATTTTTTGTGGGATTGTTTTTGGCAAGCCCAACGGTGTATTCTCCTTTACCACAGCCCAATTCGAGCACAATAGGATTTTCGTTTTCAAAAAACTCCTGCTTCCATTTCCCTGATAGAGGATGTCTTTCTTTTATTTTTTCGAACGGAAGAAACGTACAATTTTTAAATGTATCGAACTCCGCAAATTTTTCAAGCTTATTTGGCATAACGGTTGCAAAAGTAATATATCTTTGTATTATGTTTAAACTTGATAGAACATCTTTTTCAAAAGGAAAAGCAGAGAGTATGTCGAACAATGTTGATTATTGGCAAAATAAATTGCCACAGGAGCGGTTAGCAGCCGCTTGGTACCTTGTTTGTTGCGGGTTTAGAATTCCTCATTCAACATCAACAACTCTGCGTTTAGATAGAGGTGTTTTTTCTTGTGAAAAAAGATAATTTATGGGCGATATTTTTAATGACGATTTTGTTGATTTTATTGCTTGTTTTAACAAATATGAGGTTGAATACGTATTGGTTGGCGGCTATTCGGTAATTTTGCACGGTTATATCCGCACTACCGGCGATATGGATATTTGGGTTAATCCTACCAAAGAAAACTATCGAAAAATTTTAAAATCTTTTTCAGAATTTGGGTTATCTGTTTTTGATATGACAGAAAGAAATTTTTTAAATACAGATAAATTTGATGTATTTAGATTTGGCGTTTCCCCTGTGCAAATTGATTTAATGACAGCCGTTAAAGGCCTTAATTTTGAGATTGCTCATAAGCATGCTGTTTTGTTTGATTCTGATGGAGTTAAAATAAAAACAATTCATATTAATGAATTAAGAGAGGCCAAAAAAGCAAGCAACAGACCTAAAGACATTGATGATTTAAATAATTTGAAAGAAAACTAATGGCTAAATCCAAATCATCTTTTTTTTGTCAAAGTTGCGGCTACCAATCAGTCAAATGGCTTGGTAAATGCCCTTCTTGCGAGACATGGAACTCTTTTGTAGAAGAAATTTTAGTAAAAGAAACCAAAAACAACAGCGGTTCTACCTCTTTGGGTAAAGCTAAAAAGCCTCAATTAATAAACGAAATTACGGTAGAAAACGAACAACGTTTTTCTACCAACGATAGCGAATTAGACCGAATTTTAGGCGGAGGCGTTGTGGCCGGAAGCCTTGTTTTATTTGGCGGAGAGCCCGGTATTGGCAAATCTACATTGATGTTGCAAGTGGCGCTACAAGCAAAAGGCATTAAAATTTTATATGTTTCGGGCGAGGAAAGCGAGCAACAAATACGTATGCGTGCCGAACGTGTGGGCATTCAAAACGATTCGTGCTTTATTTTAGCAGAAACCAACACCCAAAATATTTTTAAGCAAATAGAACAGAACGAACCTAATTTGGTCATTATAGATTCTATCCAAACTTTACATACTTCTTTTATCGAATCGAGCCCTGGCAGCGTTTCTCAGGTGCGCGAGTGTGCCGCTGAGTTGATGCGTTTTGCCAAAGAAAGTGGCACGCCCGTTTTTATGATTGGGCACATTACAAAAGATGGCAGCCTTGCCGGACCAAAAGTTTTAGAGCACATGGTTGATACTGTGCTACAATTTGAAGGTGATAGAAATTATGTTTACAGATTGCTTCGCACCACCAAAAACCGCTTTGGAAGCACCAACGAGCTTGGTATTTACGAAATGCGCGGAACAGGTTTGCGTGCCGTGAGCAATCCATCCGAAATATTAATTACGCATAGAGATGAACCTACCAGCGGTGTTGCCATTGCAGCCAGTATGGAGGGTTTGCGACCAATGTTAATCGAAATTCAATCTTTAGTAAGTAGCGCGGCTTATGGAACTCCTCAACGTGCTTCAACAGGTTTTGATTTACGAAGATTAAATATGCTTTTGGCAGTTCTTGAAAAACGTTGTGGCTTCAGACTTGGTGTAAAAGATGTGTTTTTAAACATTGCAGGCGGCATTAAAGTAGAAGATCCGGGTATTGATTTAGCGGTTGTTTGCGCCGTTCTTTCGTCAAACGAAGATTTATGTATTCCGCAAGACACATGTTTTGCTGCCGAAGTTGGTCTTACGGGCGAAATTAGACCTGTAAACCGTATAGAACAACGCATTGCGGAAGCCGAAAAATTAGGCTTTAAGCGTATGTTTATTTCTGCCTACAATACTAAAGGAGTTGATATTAATAAGTATAAAATTAAAGTTATTAGTGTTGCTAAAATGGAAGACGTATTCCAGCATTTGTTTGGGTAGAGGTGTTTATTTCCATTAAATTCACTGTAAAAAGAAGAATCAAATAGTATAATAAACCGGCTAATGGAGTAGAAAATAGTCCCACAAGAAAATCACCTCCTGTTTCAAATTTCGGTCTTTCAATCATACAAACACAAATAAAACCGATAAAGAAAAGTATCTCCATCAGAGGCACAATTAAAAAAAGTCCGAATGTTTCCCCAGTATGATTAAATGCGAAAAAAATAAATAAGACTATATGAATTATATTATACGTGTAGCAAAATGCTCTTAGACTTGCCATAATTTTAGTTATTTTATCTATCTGTAGCTATTGATAATTGCCCAGAAGCACTTAAGGTTATCGTCCAATAATGAGTGCCTGAGCCTGAAGTATAACCAGAGCCTGTAATTGCATTTCCGTTAGAAGTATGACCGCTAACCGAAAAATTGCCGTCGCTTATTAACTGATAATTTGATGCGCTTAATGCAGGAACATCGCCTATTTGTGCTGTTCCGGCAACTACACTATACACTCCCGACCAATAATTATTTGCAAACCTTATGTAATGCGCTGTTTTTTGGCATGATGAAGAAAACAAAAGAGCCGAAGCTATTAATAGTGCTGAGAACAGTTTATTAAGCATATTAATTCTAATGTTGAATTACTATTTTTTTGATAATTGAACTTGAACCTGTTGTTATTTTTACATAATATACGCCATTTTGAAATGTGCCTACAGCAAAATTAGTTGTTCCATTTATTGTTTGGGTTAGTACTATTTGGCCTAGCACATTAACTATTTGTACTGTTTGACTTACTGTAGCATTTGTTTGCAAGGTAAACTGACTAGTACAAGGATTTGGATAAATTAAAATCTGTATAACAACTGGCGGGACTACAACCGTTGAAGGATTAGGCTTTTCAACTTGAGGCATAGTAGAAACATCTTTTTTGCAAGCCGTAAACAAAGTAATTACAGTTAAAATTAGTATTAAAAATGATTTTTTAAGCATTGTAACAGGTTTTAATCAGTCAAATATAATTAAAAAATTAACAGTTATACATCCCTAATATATAAGGATAGAATTGAACATTTATTCGGTTAAAAGGCAAATTCTTTCTTTTAAAACAAAAAAAAGTTTTTTGAATTAACATTATTATTTTATATTAGCGGTCGATTATATTTTAAAAATCTAACTTATGATGAAAAAAATTACACTAGCTCTCGTATTTACAGCCGCATTTTTTGTAAGCAGTTTTGCGCAAAAAAACCCTATGAAAGAAGGGGATAATGCATTTACAAACCACGAATATTTTACCGCTATTGATTGGTACAAAAAAGCGTACGTAAAAGAAAAGAAAGCTGAGAAAAAAGCTAAAATTTTGTTTCGCACAGCAGAAAGTTACCGCCACATTAACCAGTTAAACGAAGCAATTACTTATTACTCTAAAGCTATTGCAGCAAAATACCCTGATCCTATTTCTAATTTCTATATAGGAGAAATTAAAAAAGAACAAAAATTGTATAACGAAGCTATTTCGGCTTTTGAAAACTACAAAAAAGAAGTTCCTTCTGATAAACGTGCTGAAGACGAGATTAAATCTTGCGAATTAGCTCAAAAATGGGTTGATAGTCCTACTCGCCATAAATTAGAAAACATGGGTATGATTAATACCAAAGGCGAAGATTTTGCTCCGACTTTTTCCGATAAAAAGAATACATCATTATATTTCACTTCAACTCGCGAAGGTTCTACTGGTGCTAAAACTGATGGAACAACAGGCGATTTAAGCTCTGATATTTTTGAAACTAAATTAGGAAAAGATGGTAAATGGAGTACACCTACACCACTTGCAGAGCCCGTAAATACAGCTGCTAACGAAGGTACTGCTGTTGTAGATCGCAAACAAACCTTTATGATTTTTACACGTTGTGGAGAAGCTAAAAAGAAAGTGATTACCTGTCAACTTTTTATCTCTAAAAAAGCTGGTCCGTCTTGGGGCATAGCTGAATTATTGCCATTTAACATTGATAGCTCGCAATTTCAACAACCAAGTTTATCTCCTGATGGAAATACTTTATATTTCTCTTCTAACATGGCTGGTGGTAAAGGAAAAAACGATATTTGGAAAAGTAGTTTTGATAAAAAAGCTAAAAACTGGGGTACGCCTGTAAACTTAGGAGGATCAGTTAATACAGCTGGCAACGAAGGTTACCCAACTATACACGCTGATAACAAAACATTATATTTCTCTTCAGACGCTATGTTAGGTTTAGGTGGATTAGATATCTATAAAATTACTGCTGATAAAAGTGGTGCGTTTACAGGTGTTGCAGAAAACTTAAAATACCCAATGAACTCGCCTTACGATGATTTCGGTATTATTTATGATGGTAATAAAGACAGAGGTTATTTATCTTCAAACCGCGAAGGTGGTAAAGGCGAAGATGATATTTGGTCATTCTATCTTCCACCGTTGGTATTTAACGTATCTGGTACAGTAACCAATTCTACTGATAAAACGCCTGTTCCTAACTGTCCACTTATTATTAAAGGTAGCGACGGCACTTTGGCTCAAGCTGCAACAGATAAAGATGGTAATTACACACTTGTTTTAAAACCTGAAGTATCTTACGAAGTTTATACACAAACCAATAAAGATTTAAAAACTGCTACAGCTGTATATGGTTTCTTAGCGTCAGAAGATAAAGGGAAGTTTAGTACGGTAGGTGTTAATGAATCAACTAACTACAAAAAAGATTTTCAATTATTACCAGTAGTTCAAGAGATTAAAATCCCTGCTGTGTTATTTGAAACAGCTAAGTGGGACGTAAGACCTCAGTTCCAAGACTCTTTAAATTTCTTATATAAAATCTTAACTGATAACCCAAGTATTGTTATTGAGCTTAGTGCGCACACGGATAGCCGTGGCGATACAAAATCAAACGACGTGCTTTCTCAAAAACGTGCGCAGTCTTGTGTTGATTACCTAATTTCTAAAGGTATTCCTACAGAACGTATGGTAGCAAAAGGTTGGGGCGAGCGTAAGTTAAAAATTACGGATGCACAAATTACTAAAGCTAAAACAAAAGAAGAAAAAGAAGCTTTACATGCACTTAACCGTCGCGTTGTATTTAAAATTTTAAACTGGGATTATGTAGATCCTAAAGCTCCAAAAACAGAAATCCCTAAATACCACCCTAAAGTAAGTGGCGAAGAAGATTCTGATAAAATTGAAGATGCTCCATCAGAAAAATAATCAACTAAAATTTAAAACTAAAGCCTCGCAGAAATGTGAGGCTTTTTTTATGCTATATATTTTTTTATATTTGGTAAAAATTAAAACAAAAACCTATGATACACATGAATTTTATAGCCATTTTGGTGGCAGCCATAGTCCCACTTTTAGTTGGTTTTATTTGGTATAACCCAAAAACATTAGGCAATGCCTGGATGAAAGCAGCTGATCTGAATATGGATAAAATTCAAGGGGCAAACATTCCATTAATATTTGGCCTAACCTATGTATTTAGCTTTTTTATTGCCATGACAATGAATTTTGTAACCATACATCAATTTGGTGTACAATCGACTTTAATGGCAGACCCAGCGGCATTAGCAGATCCAACAACACCCATTGGCGCTTATTTTGCCGATTTTATGGCTAAGTACGGTAACAATTTTCGTACGTTTAAACACGGTGTTTTGCACGGTACTATTACAGGTTTATTGTTCATTATGCCTATTATAGCTATTAACGCTATGTTTGAGCGCAAAGGCTTTAAATACGTTGCTATTAACTCCGGTTATTGGATTGTTTGTCTTGCTTTAATGGGCGGCATTGTTTGCGCATGGCAGTAACCTGTCTTTTTATTTAACCTTTTATTTTAGCATCTTTGTAAGCAATGTGCGGCATTGCAGCTATAGTTGGGTTTACAGAAATTGGCAAACAACGGTTTAGTCGTATTGCACAATGCGCAACTTTACTTAAACATCGCGGCCCCGATAATCAAAAATTTATTATTGAAAAAGATTTTGCCATGGCACATGCTCGCCTTAGTATTATTGATTTATCGGAAGCCAGCAACCAACCCTTTACCACGCATGATAATCGTTTTACCATTGTTTATAACGGTGAGATTTTTAATTACAAAGAATTAAAAAAAGAGTTACAACAACTCGGTCATATATTTTATACCGAAGGCGATGTGGAGGTTTTAATTAATCTATACAAGCAATTTGGCAAAAATTGTCTGCATAAAATAAACGGTTTTTTTGCCTTTGTTTTATACGATAAACAAAATGCCACTTTCGTTGCAGCCCGCGACCGACTTGGCATTAAGCCATTTTATTATTATGTAGATAAAGATTATTTCGCATGTTCATCCGAGTTACGAGTAGTAAAGCAAATTACAGATTGCAACACTATCAACAAAACAGCATTGTATGCGTATTTGCAACTTACTTACGTACCCGAAAAGACAACAATAATAGAAAACATTCATAAACTTGAACCAGGAGAATTTCTATTTATTGAAAAGAAAAATATTACTAAAGAAAAATATTACTCAGTTAAACTTCCGGCAGTTTATAAAGAAGAAAAAGACCTAAATAAAACCTTCTTAAATCTATTAGAAAGCTCGGTAGAAGAACGCCTAACAGCGGATGTACCCGTTGGTTGTTTTTTAAGTGGAGGTATTGATAGCAGTGTAATTACAGCCATCGCTTCGCAAAAAAATAAAGATTTACAAACTTTTTCGATTGGGTTTAAAGACAATACATATTTTGATGAATCAGTTTATGCTGAGGTTGTAGCCAAGCAATATAAAACGCAACATCAAACATTTTTTTTAAGTGAAAATGAAGCAGAAAGTGAAATAGATAACTTTTTAAATGCCATTGATGAACCTTTTGCAGATTCGTCGGCATTTAATGTTTTTGTGCTTTCTAAAAAGACAAAACAACACGTAAAAGTTGTTTTATCTGGCGATGGGGCGGATGAATTATTTGCTGGTTATAACAAGCATCGCGCTGAGTGGATGATTAGAAATCAAACGCTAAAAACTTCTTTATTAAAAGGCGCTTCTTCAATCACAAAACTATTTCCCGCTTCGCGAAATGGCAAATTGTCTAATAGAATAAGGCAGTTAGAGCGCTTTGCAATCGGTGCAAAATTATCTCCACAAGAAAGATATTGGCGCTGGGCTTCTTTTTACGAAGAAACAAAAGCAGCAGAATTGATTAGTATTTCCACTAAAGAAAAACAGGGTTTTATTGCGTTAAAAAACAATTACACATCTATCATTACAGATGATTATAACAGCACGTTATTAGCTGATGTCAACTTAGTTTTACCAAGTGATATGCTCACTAAAGTAGATAGAATGAGCATGGCAAATGCGTTGGAAGTTCGTAGTCCGTTTTTAGATTATAGATTGGTTGAGTTTGCTTTTTCGTTGCAATCAAAAAATAAAATAGATGCCAACATTCAAAAGAAAATTGTAAAAGAAAGTTGCGCACATTTACTTCCTGCCGAAATTTTAAACAGAAAAAAACACGGCTTTGAAACCCCTGTGCAGCAATGGTTGCAAGGTGTTTTAAAAAACAAAGTAAACGAATATTGTTTAGATAAAGATTTTATTGAACAACAAAATATTTTTAATTACAGTGCGCTTAAGCAAGTTGTTGAGCAGGCCTTAAGTGCAAATGCAGGTGATGCTACTTCGGTTGTGTGGAGTATTTTAATTTTTAATTACTGGTACAAACAAAACACACTGTAATGCCGCGCGTATTAAGAATTATAAATAGATTCAACCTTGGCGGACCAGCCTACAACGTTGCCTATCTTACAAAATATTTAGCCCCCGAATACGAAACACTTTTAATTGGTGGCGAAAAAGAACCCGATGAAGATAGTTCATTATTCATTTTTAAAGAAATGGGCTTAGAGCCTTTGGTTATAGATGAGATGAGCCGCTCGGTAAATTTTTTACAAGACATAAAGGCGTACTATCGCATTAAAAAAATAATTAAAGAATTTAAACCTGATATTGTACATACACATGCTGCAAAAGCAGGCGCATTAGGTCGTTTGGCGGCACATAGTTGTGGTGTGCCGGTAATTATACATACGTTTCACGGCCATGTTTTTCACTCTTATTTCGGGAAAATAAAAACAAATATTTACAAAAATGTAGAACGCTTTCTTGCTAAAAAATCTTCAGTTATAATTGCTATAAGCGAGCGACAAAAACAAGAGTTATGTATTGAACATAAAATTGCGCCTTTGCAAAAAACAAAGGTAGTTCCGCTTGGTTTTGATTTATCTAAATTTTCTGATAATCAAATTGAAAAACGAAAAACATTTAGAGGCAAATACCAAATTGAAGAAGATGAAATTTGCATTGTTATTATTGGGCGATTAGCTCCGGTAAAAAATCATCCGTTATTTTTAAAAGCTATTCAGTTCGTCAAAAAAAATTCTACAAAAAAAATACGCGCTGTTGTTGTTGGAGATGGAAATTTACGAAGTGAACTAATGCAGCTTTGTACAACTTTAAACCTTGATTATTGTTATTATCCAACCGAGCAGAAAAAAGCAACCGTTGTATTTACTTCGTGGATACAAGATGTGTCATTTCCATTGGCAGGAAGTGATATTGTTTGTTTGACCTCCTTTAACGAAGGCACGCCAGTTAGTTTAATTGAAGCACAAGCAGCATCAAAAGCTATTGTTACAACAAAAGTTGGCGGCATAGAAAACTCGGTAAATAACGAGGCTGCTTTTTTAATTGATATAGCCGATGAAAAAGCATTTTTTGAAAAACTACTTTTGCTTTGCGAAGATGTAGCGCTAAGAGAAAAAATGGCTTTTAAGGGCAAAGATTTTGTGTTTAAACAGTTTCATTATACCCGTTTAGTTGATGATATTAAAAAGCTTTACGCCTCTTTATTAAAAGATTAGCAAAAGCAATAAAATTTGTATATTTACAAGGTATTATTAAAAATTTATGCGAAAACTTTTATTGTTGTTTATTGCCGTTTTAAGCTTCTCATCTTGCAGGATTTTACGTCCTAATTTAATGCTTAAAACCCCTAAAGATTATGTGTTTGATCAATTAAGTGATACCATGACAAGGGAAGAATACCGCATATCGCGCACAGACGCAGTATCCTTACGTATTTTATCAAATGAAGGATTTAAGTTAGTAGATTTTTCTAATAATGGCGCGCCTACTAACGTATCAAGCGCTTCGCTTATAGAAACAATAGTTGAACAAGATGGAACCATAAAAGTGCCCTTAATTGGACGTGTAAAAATTAACGGATTGACCCCTCGCGAAGCTGAGCAACTATTAGAGACCAAGTTTTCGGAATTTTATGTAGGGCCCTATGTAATTTTACGTGTGACTAATAAAAGAGTATCTATTTTCCCCGGCTCAGGTGGTACCGGAAAAGTAGTACCTATTACAAATTTAAATACAACTGTGTTAGAAGCCCTTGCTTATGCAGGTGGTATAACCGATGATGGGAAAGCGTATAGAATAAAATTAGTACGTAATGCAAAACCAAAACCACTTGTTTATTTAATTGATTTGTCAACTATTGAAGGTTTACAGGCAGGTAATACGGTTGTGCAGGCTAATGATGTAATTTATGTAGAACCTCGTCCAAAGTTTATTAGCAGAGCGATAGCCGAGTTTGCGCCTTATATATCTATTATATCATCGGCTATTTTAATTTACACCTACATAACCGTATTTAAAAACAAATAGGATATGATTGGTGGCGACTTACACGATAAGAATAGCAACATAAATCAGTATCAGGAGCGCTTAACTAAATTTAGTAGCGAGTTTGAACTGGGTTTGTTTTTGCATATTGCCCGCAAAAGTTTAATTTGGATTTTTTTACTATTAGCTATTTCCTTATCATTAGTGTTTTTGTATTTGCGATATGAAACCCCTATTTTTCAAGCTAAAACCACCATACAAATAAATACTAACAACCAAGCCAATAAGGTTTTAAATATGAGCCAAATGTATGAAGAGCAAGATCCGTTGGCAGCTTCTATCGAAATATTAAAATCTAAAGTTTTTTTAAAAAGAATAGTTAACGCCTTAGATTTATATGTTGGTTATTTCAATCAAGGAACGTTTAAATCGAGCGAACTATATACCTCTACCCCATTTATTGCGGATATAAACATTAAAAACTCGTCTCTTTTTGGGAAAAAATTTTATGTAACATTTACGGATCAAAATAAAGGGTATGTGGAACAAGATGAGCAAAATAGCGGAAAAGCAAAAACCTTTTTTGAAACAGATAAATGGATAAATACTGCCGGGTATGATTTAAAAATAAGTTGTAATCCGGCTATTAATAAAGAAAAGTGTTTTGAAAGCGTACAAAAATTATCGCCTATTTATTTTGTAAAACAAGATGAAAATAGCATTACTGCCAGCATACAAAGTCGCTTAGAAATTCGCTTGCAAAACGAACTAGCAAAAACCGTAAATATTAGTTTACGAGATTTTAATCCGGCAAAAGCGGCAGATATTGTAAATACAATTGCCGCTGAATTTCAGCAATATGATATTGAAAAAGAAAGTCAGAGCTCTGAAAAAGTTATTTCGTTTATTAATGATCAACTAAGTAATGTGTATGCGCAATTAAAAGAATCTGAAGATACGCTTGAAACTTATCGTAAGGAAAAAAACTTTAATACAAATGAGAGGCAAGTGCAGTCAGATATGAATAAAATATCTACTATCGAAGATCAGTTGCTTAAAACTGAATTAGAAGAAAAAATATTAGATAATATACAAACTGATATTCAGAAAAACAAAAGTATAGATTCTTATCAGTTAATATCTACCATTGCCGGCAGCCAAGAAGAAGGTGGAATAAAAGATATTGTAGTTAACCTGCAAAAATTATTAATTGATAAAGAAAATTTATTGTTTCAGGTAAAACCTAACAGCGAAGAAATAAAGCGTTTAAATTTCCAGATAGAAAATCAGAAAAATCTATTGGTTCAAAGTGTATTTTCATTGCGCCAAAAAATGCAATCTAAGTTTCAAAATCTAAAAGAAAAATCAGATCAATACGAAAGTAAATACACCTCTCAACCAGAAAAAGAAATTGAGTATGCACGTTTGATGCGTTTCTTTAGTATTAACGAAAAATTTTATACGCTATTGTTAGAAAAGAAAACAGAGTTCTCTATTTCAAAAGCTGGGTTTGTATCGCAAACAGTAGTGTTAGAAAAAGGTATTGCAAATATGAACCCCATTTCGCCAAACAGGCAAACTACTTTGCTAATAGCTGTTTTATCTTCACTTTTAATAGGCTTAGGAATTATTATGGTTCGTTACTTAATGCACAATCAAATTAATTCGTTAAACGAGATAACCAAACAAATGCACGCAGGTGTAAATATATTAGGTATTGTGCCAAGCTATGATAAAGAAATTCCGGTGTCGCAATTAGTAATTGATAAAAATCCAAAATCATTAATTGCAGAATCTTTTAGAACTCTACGAAGCAATTTGCAATATATTTCAAATACCGAAGGCACAAAAATTATAGCGCTTACATCAACGGTATCAGGTGAAGGAAAAACATTTGTTGCCATCAACTTAGCGGGCATTATTGCATTTTTAGGTAAAAAGGTAATTATTTTAGATTTAGATATGCGCAAACCAAAAATACACAAAGGGTTTAGCGTAACCAATGACAAAGGAATGAGTACCATTTTAATTGAGAAAAATTCATTACAAGAATGTATTCATAAAAGCTCATTACCTGGCTTAGATTTTATTACAGCGGGCCCAATTCCACCTAATCCTTCCGAATTAATTATGAGTGCCAAAATGGATGAGATATTGGATACTTTAAAAACTCAGTATGATATTATTGTAATAGATAATCCTCCCGTTGGTTTGGTAACAGATGGTGTACCCATGATTGCGAGGGCAGATTATCCAATTTATGTTTTCAGGTCTGATTACTCCAAACGAAACTACATTCAAATTTTAGATAGATTGCAAAACGAAAATAAAATCAATCATCTTTCGGTTGTATTAAACGGCGTTGATATTAATAGAAATACATACGGTTATAACTATGGATACGGTTATGGATATGGTTATGGATATGGCAATAAATATGGTTATTACGAAGAGAAAGACGAGGGGAAAAAGAAAAAAGGTGGCCTGTTTAAAAAGAAAGTAAGTGTAAGCTAATATGATTATTGAAAAAACGTTTATTGAAGGGTTATTGGTTATAAAACCAAAAGTATTTGAAGACCCACGTGGTTACTTTTTTGAAAGTTTTAGTCAGAAAACATTAGAAACTGCGGGGATAACAGAACAGTTTGTGCAGGATAATCAATCCTTATCTCAAAAAGGGGTTTTACGTGGTTTACATTTGCAAAAACCACCGCATGCTCAAGGCAAATTAGTACGTGTTATAAAAGGTGCCGTGCTTGATGTGGCTGTTGATATTAGAAAAGGATCGCCAACTTACGGTAAGTATTATTCAATAGAATTAAACGAACAAAATAAAACGATGTTTTGGATTCCGGCGGGTTTTGCGCACGGATTTTTAACACTGGAAAATGATACCATCTTTCATTACAAATGCACCAATTATTATAATAAAGAATCGGAAGCATCTGTTTTATGGAACGACAAAGACATCAACGTAAACTGGAATATTTCAAATCCATTATTATCTGAAAAGGATTTGACGGGTACACCATTAAAAGATTTTGTTTCTCCTTTTTAGAAAATGAATTTTTTAGCCAACATACCTTTATTATATATTTTGCTGTTTTGCGGCGCGTTAATTTTTTCTATTTTAATAAACGAATTACTTTTAAATTTTTCTAAAAATTTAGGCACACGTAAAAGCACTGATGTGCAAATACGCTGGAACCCAACAGCAAAGCCTGCTTTGGGTGGTTTGGCTTTTTATATTGTGTTTTTATTTGCTTTTATAAGTTTAGAATTTATTACGCAAGGCAAACAAGGGTTTTTTTCTACACAAAAAATTGTCGGCTTATTTGGCGCAGTAACTGCTGCATTTTTAATGGGCATGGCAGATGATGCTTACGACACAAAACCACTTGTAAAGTTTATTGTACAATGTTTATGTGGCATTATTTTAATTAGTACCGGCACAAAAATAAATACTTTTCCAAGCGAATTTTTAAATTACTCGTTAACTATAATTTGGGTTGTAGCAATAATGAACTCTATCAATATGCTTGATAACATGGATGGTGTATCAACCATTACAACCATAGCTATATGTATGTTTTCTGTTTTTTACAGCGCACAAATGAATTTAGAAACGCAACCTACAACACTCATTATTATTGCAGTTATAGGAACGCTTTTTGGTTTTTTAGCCTACAATTGGCATCCCTCTAAAATGTTTATGGGCGATAGTGGCAGCCAGTTTTTAGGTATATTTTTAGCCTTTTGCGGTATCGATTTTTGTTGGAATGTGCCCGTTATTAACGCAAATAATTTCCCTGTAATGTATCCCATAAATAATTTAATTATTGTTGCTTTAGTTTTTATAATGCCCTTAACCGATACAGTTATTGTGGTTATAAACCGCATATCAAAAGGCGATTCTCCTTTTGTTGGAGGCAAAGACCACACCACGCATAATTTATTTTATAACGGAATTACTGAAAAAAAAGTAGCTATTTTATTTTTTATGATAAATATTACCGGAGGTTGTTTGGCACTTTGGCTCATTAATCAAACTGGTTTTAGTTTGCAACGTTCATTAC
>JBDTJJ010000091.1:0-10522 GCA_039935895.1 Bacteroidia bacterium
TCTCTAAACCCATTATATACAAATGCGCAAATAATTCAACCGTATCATCATTAAAAGGGTTGGCATAAAATGCACCATAGTTGTCTTTTATTACAAAGCGCTGCTCGGCATGAAACGTATATTTATCTGCCAACTGCTCAGGATACGATTGCAACTTAAAGCGTAACAATAATTCCACAACATTATCTTGGTATAGTTGTATAGATTCTATAGCGCAATCAAAAACGGTATTTAAATCGGCGGCTAATTGCGCATCTCTGGTTCCTTTTATTAGTTCAGAATACGTATCATCAAACTCTAGTTCTTCATATTTTTCCATACCTCTTTTAGCAAACCTTTATATGCTTAAACAAATATATACAAAAACAAGTATTACATTTTCCATTTCCATCGGAGGATAGAGTTGTCTTTTTCATTATCCCCGCCAAGAGGGGGACCAAGGGGGAGGTTTGTTTAAAGCTCGCTTTTTGGTAACTCCACTTTCTTTTTTAATTCTTCCATAGTATGTAGAATTACTTGCTTAACTCTATTTATTTCATGTAGTATTTCCGCATCCTTAAAACGTATTACAGTAAAGCCGGCTTCTTCTAATTTGGTTTGTCGTATTAAATCATTTTTAATTACTTCTTCTAAGGTATGCGTGTATCCATCGGCTTCTATAATTAGTTTTAAATCTTTACACATAAAATCGGCAATGTAATTTAAAACAGGGCGTTGCCTATTAAACGTATAGCCTGTTTGCTTTGCCCTTAACGCATATTTCCATAAACAGGCTTCGGCTTTTGTCATTTGCTTGCGGTTTGTATTAGCAAATGGTTGCAGGTTTTTGTTGTAGTGGTTGTAGTTGTTTGCTTGCATTATATCTTGGTTGTTTGTGCTCGCCTCCCCCGTCTTGCCGACACCCCCTCTTGAGGGGGATAGCATTATCTTGTATTCATTAGCTTAATTATAATATGTTGCCCATTTCACTATCCCCCTCTTTGAGGGGGCAGGGGGAGGTTTTTGAACTACTTACCTCCCCCGTCTTGCAGACACCCCCTCTTGAGGGGGATAGCATTAACTTATATTCATTATACCTCTTTTAGCAAACCTTTATTGCTTAAACAAATATATACAAAAACAAGTGTTGCTGCTTTTAAAGCAATTTGTAAATGCTGTATTATATTTGGGCGTTCCGGCGGTTTAGCTTATCGTTTTAGTTTTTTATTTGGATGCGCTGAATGCTGAAAAAGCATTTCAACCGGCGGGCTTTGCGCTTAAAGCTTTTTATGATTTAGCTCATCGCTTTAGTTTTTCTATTTGCTTTGCAGGATGCTGAAAAAGCATCTCATAAAAAGGCTATCAGCCACCATCTCTAACGCAAATACACTGCATAAAAGAAACCTCCTTATTTAATGGCGGTTTTTTGTTTTTATACCGCAGCATTACAAATGCAGCGGAGCGGGATGTTACACTAATCCCATTTCATTAAGATCAGTGGGCTTCATGTTTCTAGTTAGTATCTCCTTGCTTTGGGTTGGAAATAGATTTGTTTTATCCCGAAAGAAAAGTAAAAACACCTTATTCAATTGATAACCTGTTTTAAGGAAGTTTGATTTCCATATGTTAATGTCCGAAATGGAAATCTGATTTGTTTGTGAAGATTGCAGATTTGTTTGAAAATATGATGGTGCTTCAGCATGTATGTATTTAGAAAAAGTCTTCCAGTTTTTAGTTATGTCATCAATTAATACGACACCAGAAGTATTAACTATACTTGGATGCTTTTTTAAATAACTAGTAAGCTCCTCATGTTTGATGCGAAATTCAGCATTTTTCCATTGTGAAAATTCAATTTCATGTTGATAAAAATAAAGCAACTGTAGCGAAAGTTCTATAACACTTCTTAGGTGCATATGCGCAGAACGGTATTGACCGAAATAAGCTAAAAGGAATGAAGAATTAATATCTTCATGTATTTCAATCAATATTGAATTTAATTTGTCAATATTTAAATGGTTTAAAACGATTTGCCAATTTCTAAAAATGAGAGTGTTGGCATAACAATTGGTTAAATCAGAGTCAGTATAATGCTTTTCAGTGGATTCCCAAAAAGAAATAAATTCTTTTAAGTAAAGAGGTATATCTCGCTTTGCATTTGCTAAAAGTAATGATTCCATTGTTAAATGTTTTTAATAATATCTGCCCATTTACTAAATGTCTCAACAGTTATTATTTGTTTTTTAGACTTACTCTTTTGAGTACTATGGAACATTTCGTTTCGAATAGATAGAACCGCAATCTTAAGAGTTTCTTTTAGTTCAGGTTTTGAACTAATTCTTCCAATTATTCTTGAAATAGTAATTTCTCTAGATTCTTTTTGATCTTTGAAATCAAGATTTAACCTTTCATTAGCGAAGTCAATAACTTCTTTGATGGTAGGAAAAACTTTTTTGTCTTCAAGAAACGATTTGATGATAGAAAGTTTTTCTTCAAAAGATAATTCTGCTTTAAATAATGTAGGTTGCTCATTAAGTTTTAAAAATTCTTTAAAATTTTTAATAAATATTTTTAGCGACGAAGTATCAAGACCTCTTTTTTCAAAAGGGCTCAACTCTTTCAAAACCTCTTCTAATTTTTTTAATGTGTAATTCTCCATTACGATCCAATTTTAAGAATTAATTCCTTTACTAAATTTCTATAAGATTCTACACCAGAACAATGAGGGTAAACTATAGTGGCCGGCTTGCTTTCAGCAACTGCTTTCCCAATGTCTGCATTTTGAGAAATTATTGTTGAAAAACTGGGTATGATATTTTTTTTCCTTAATGCATCCATTTGTTGAGCATGAGTACTATAGCGTCCGTCAACTTTTGTAAAAATTACTCCAAGAAATTCCACCTTACAATCTCTAAAACTTCTCTTCCATTTATTTACCCTATTAACGAGCAAAGGTAATCCAATTGCTGGAAATATCTCAGGCGTTACAGGGACGATTATAAAATCACTTATAATAAGGGCATTTTGTGGTGCTAGAGTCAAGTTAGGAGGACAATCGATTAAAACAAAATCATAGTCTAAATTAGCTTTTTCAAACTGATTTTTTAAAACGCTTTCTCTTGCAGGAGCTGATACTAAATCTAAGTCTAAAAAGGTTAGTTCTAAATGAGATGGAATTAAATCGAGGTTGTTGATTCCACCAGCATTTTTAATTATTGCAGTTTTAATATCAAATTCATGATCTCTGGAGGATGCACCTTTATTCATTCCAAGTACGTCAGCTATTGTTGCATGATCTTTAAGTGCTTCCCATTCTTCAATTTTAATGAATGATAAAGTGGCGTTGGTTTGAGGGTCAAGATCAATCACGAGAACTTTCTTGTTATGCTCAGTTGCAAGCAGGGTTGCAATTTCAACTACAGACGTTGTTTTTCCTACTCCGCCTTTCATATTAATAAAAGATATTGTTTTCATACTTTTTTATTATTTAACTTATTGCGACCATGATAACTATTTAATGGCTATCGTTTAATTATTTTTAAAACCCTTATACAATAGTATACCCTTTTTGTTAAATTAACAATACTCTTTTAGCTTAAATCTTACATACCTAAGCAATTACCTTAAATTCATAATTTAGCGTGCTTAATTTACATTTCATTGAGCCTATTTTTCAATTAAGCAAGCAAAATGTTAGGCGATGCTTCGATAATTTGAAACGATGCAAGTAAAAACTAAAACGATGCTTACGTAATATGAGTTAATGCAAGCAAAATGTTAAGCGATGCTTCGATCGAGTAAGATTATTCAACCAAAAAGTAAAATGATGCTTACATAATATGAGTTAATGCAAGCCAAATGTTAAATAATGCTTCGATAATACGAAACGATGTGACCAAAAAATAAAACGATGCTTACATGGTTTAAGTTAATGCAAGCAAAATGTTAAGCAATGGTTCTATTGAGTAAGATTACCCAAGCAAAAAATAAAATAATGCGTGGATGAAAACAAATGATGTACCCAAAAATACAGCCAATGCTTTAATGGCTTAAAACAATGCGTACATCAATTAAGGTTATGCTTGCATTAAGTAAACTAATGCAGACACAAAAAGCCCCGCAGGCTTTACCCACGGGGCTTTACAAAAAAGAAGCACTTATTACCTATAAGCTTATGCAGTTGGTAAACCAATACTGCCTGTATGCAGGTGGCTGCCGCCTTTGCCGGTGTTTTTACCACCGCTGCCTACGGTAAGTTCTACCCATGGGCTCCAGTTATAAGTGGTTTTAGGAGTGTTTACTTTATGGTTTCTAAAATACCAAACATTGCCGGTTGTTAAACCGCTTACAAAAGTATGCGCCACGCTGGTAGGAGGTAAAGCAGTAATTGTTACTTTATCTTTGCTCATTTGCCATTCATGGTGTCCGGTTCCTTCGGCCGTTAAAAATACGCTGCCTAATACTTCGGTATTTTGCGCATCGTTTTTTTGTTTTTGCTTAATAGAAACTGTTTTTACCGCAAAGCCTGCGCCTGTAATAATAGTGGCGGCATTGGCCAAATTAGCATCTGCTTTTAATTGTACCATGTAAAGTAGGCTGCGCAAATCGGCCATAACGGTAGCCATAGCTGCGTTACGTGCCGCCGAAGTACCAGTACGGTTCTTTAAAGCGCTTTCGGTATTTACCAAAGCAGTTACATCGGTGCCAAACTGCGCTAAAGACACTACGTTTACCGGCCAGGTGGCTATAGGGAAAGTAGCATTACCTGTTAGCCGCGCTAAGATACTTTGGGCTCTTACTATTTTGTCGGCTATTTTGCCCGGCATAGCCAGTATGGCTATGATGTGTTTGATGATGTTGATTATTGTGCTCACGATTTCTAGGTTTTAAATAAATGAATAATTGGTTTTACGGTTCGGCTTTGCTTTAGTGAAACCCACCGCCAAGAAAAAACGTGCCAAATAGCTTTAGCTGTAAAGCAGGTTTAGCATTTTGTGTAAGGGGGTCAGCGTTTGTTAATCTTTTGGCTCTTTATTTTTAGAGTAGATAGGTAGCTGATGTTAGTGGTATGATCATGTAATGTAGTATTTGTATTTGGCTTTTAAACGTAATAATTCATTTAAAGGTTTCAGTAACCTTTCAACAATTTAGTAAATAGCGGTTAGTAAATTTTACTGGAAGTAAGCGCAATAAATAAAAGTGGTTATCGTTGCAAACTCCCCTCCTTGGAGGGGTTGGAGGTGGGTTTTATAAGTAACCCCTCCCTTAATCCCTCCCCAAGGAGGGAATTGTTACTCATGCTTTTTTTAATGTTCTTTTTGCTTGACCAAAAAGAACGAAAAAGTCAAGAAAGTTCCGATCTCCCACACACAGGCTAAACTGCTCCGCGGACTTTCGGACTAACGCGCGGTTTCAAATAAAAATATTCTTAAAATTTGAGATTATGAATTATACGCGATGAACTATTTTTCATTTAGAAAAATCTTAAACGAATCAGCGGGCAGGGTTGGCCTCTGAGAAATTACGTAGAAATCAAATGAGCAAAGTGCAGGCGTATCGGCTGTCCGAAGTCCGCAGGACAAGTTTCGATACGCCAACGTAGTGAATGTAGATTTCAAGTAATTTGTCAGCAGCCTTGAATTTTTGTTTCTTTTGTTTCAAGACAAAAGAAAGTAATAAAATATCTACTGGCTTTAGAGAGACAATTTCTTTGGGTAAACAAAGAAATGAAGAGATAAATTCTTTTTATATGTTCTTTTTGCTTGACCAAAAAGAACCAAAAAGTCAAGAAAGTTCCGATCTCCTGCGCACAGGCTAAACTGCTCCGCGGACTTTCCGGCTCGCGCGCTGCTCCGAATATAATATTTCTTCATAAGCTGTAATCTAAAGCAATCGCGTTCACACAAATCCGGGGCAGATGTCCACGAAAGGTGTGAACCAAAAGTTTTCCTAGCCAAGCAGGGCAGCTTTTTTGTGCGAAAGGAAAAACTTTGGGTTGGCTTTCGTGGTGCCTTTTCTTTGCTTCTTTCTTTTTGCAGAAAAAGAAACGAAGATGAAAAAACATTCTTTTTATATTCTTTTGCCTTGATGCAAAAGAGGGCAAACAAGCAGTTCTTGTTTGAGCCAGCAGATGCGGTTGGTTCAAGAAAGTTCCGATCTCCATCGCACAGGCTAAACTGCTCCGCGGACTTTATTCATTTGTTATTATTTTAAAATTGGTATTCATGAATGCTGAAAAAGCATTTCATACCGCGCGCTGCTCCGAAGATGATTTTACTGCATAAGCAGTTAGTGTTAGTATTGCAGTAAATAAAAAACGTTTCATACCTTTTTTATTGACGAAAAAGAAAGAGTAAAAACACAAAAAAAGCCCTCGGGTTGCGAGGGCTTTCATTAATTATTTAAATTGTCTATCTACAATATTACTTTAAATCCGTATTAATTAGGATTAAAAGCGCTGTAGATAATAGTATTACCATTACTGATAACTGTTGGTTTAACACCTCCAACATTTATAGGAGCCGGACTACTAAAATAACCTGGCTTTCCAGTTACTTGAGTGCCTCCCATTTTTATAGTATCTTGTGTAGTGGCATAATCAGCTACATAAATTTTAGCTGCATCATTAAAGCCGGCAGCAGCGGTAGTTGAAACAGAAAAAGAGTAATTGCCATTAGCATCTGTAGTGGTGTTATAAGTTTTAACTACTTGAGATGTTGGGTCTTTGTCAAAATCTAATGATACAGATTGATTTGCCAAGGTATAAAGAGTTGGCGTAAAAACTCCTACAGGATTTTCTTTAAAGTAAATAACTTTTAATGTTCCCATAACAGTAGCTGTTCCGGTTACTGTGGTACCAATATTAGTAAGCGTACTCATGTTAGAATTATAGTTTGTAGTAACACCGGTAATTAATTGTTTTGTAGTAGTAGGCGTAGCTGCTTGTAAAATAGCCTGCGTGCCGGTAACTGGGTCTGTAATGCTGGTTATATTATTAATAGTAACTATAGCCATAACGCCTGCGCCACCAACTGTTGTTACTGCAATATTGTAGTTTCCGTTTGCATCGGTAGTACCCGTATAAACTTGCGACCCACTATATGTTGCAATATTGCTAGGCGTGTTAGGGTATAATTGAGCGTTCTTAACTTCAACCGAAATAGTTACTCCAGCAGCAGGAGCGTTAGAGCCCGATGACATAGATTTAGTAATATTTCCACTAAGCGTGCCTGTACCCGTTTGGTTGGTTGCAGTAAACTCAGGTGTTTTTGTTTTTTTACAAGATAATATAAGAACAGTTAATCCGATGGCTAATAATGATTTTTTCATGGCTTTTGTATTTATAATTGTTTTTGCTTTTAATTAATGTTTTTGATTAAAAATGAAATAATAAAATAATGGCTCCCGATGCTCCGTTCAAGCCTGTGTTGCGAACACTGCTAGATAATGAAAAGGGCTGACTACCATGATTGTTATTATTATCAATAGCAGAACCGGCAAGGGTAGTAGGCGCACCAACATTTGTTTTTTGAACAACATCTACTGCACCGGCTGCTCCATTATAATAAGTCTCATTCGTTACGGTGTAGCCTCTTTGTCTTTGTATAGCATAAGCCCAGCCAAATTCGGCACCTATAGATATTTTAGGAAAAATAAAATATTCTACTCCCACAAAAGCCCTTAATCCAAATGTCCAAGCAGATGTGTGTGTGGTATCTGTATTTCGTGAAACAGGCGTTGCGGTAGCCGGATTTAATGTGTTAGTTGATCCGGTATTAAAATTGGTAGTATAAACAGCTTGGGTTACATCCGAAAAAGCGTTGCCATAACTTACATTAGTATTGTTTTTAGCACAGCCTATCATAAATTCGGCACCATAAAAACCTTGTATTCTTCCATAACCTCTACGTTTTTCATAACCAACAGACATCATTGTTACTGATTTAGAAAAATTAAGTTTATCATTTACTTTCATTGAAGAGGCATTTTGAATATCTATTGGGTTTCCGCCTTGCAAAGCAGTTGCCATAGCTGCCGAGTTTTGAACCGGATTTGTTATAGAACCCGATAGCGTATTTAAGCCTACTCTAACACGGATAGCCGTTTTAGCATCTAAATAATATTTACCAACAATTTGATTGTTTGATGAATTAGAAGTAGAAGCATAACCTACTATAGAGCCAACATTAGTTGTTCCATTATAGATACTATTTGGTAAGTTAAACAAAAAATTAAACACAGGAACCGCGTTAAATCCTAAAGCTAAATCTCCTTTGGTAGGCAATATAGCGCGCCCCCTTCTGTTTTTAAATATTTTTGATGAGTCAACCGGAGTTTTGTCTGGTGCAAAAAATTGTGCAAAGCCTGTGCTAAAACTTAAACACAAAGCCAAAACAGTAATTATTTTTTTCATTCTTTAAAGTGTTTTCTTAATTTAAATTGTAATTATCCTTAATTGTTTTGCAAATAAACAATTTTTTATGGAAATAATAACATTTTTTTTGATGTAAATTTTGCTACATCATCCAGAAATAAAGGCTGCTGTAAACGCCTCTTCTTAGAGGAAATTGTTTACTCATTATTTTAGGAATGCTCTTTTGTTTAGCCTCAAAACTAACAACTAAAAGTAAGTAAAGAATCTTAGAAATTATACAGGCGCCAAGCTAAGCCTAAACGCGCATACCAATCAAAACCAAAATGGTTTTTGTAAAAATTATCTGGACTGGCTTTATTATAGATATCGTTTGTACCGGAATAATAATACGCATTAGAAATTTGCATTCCGGGTTTGGGGTTTACCCAAAAATAACCTGGACCAACAGCAAGCTGTCCGGAAAGAAATTTGAATATTTTAAACTCAAACCCAAGAGCTATATGTGCTGCTAATACCATAACTTTTGCATCACTCATCCAACTTCCGTCAACACTATTAGATTTGCTGTATGGAATGATATAGTCATTTTCATTCGTTGTGTACCAAGTGTTTTTAATATTGCCTTCCAAAAATAAATTAGTCCTTTTTTTTCCAAAGTGATAAGCATAAGATAACGAAACTCCTTCAATAAACGTTGAACGAGAACTGCTTATAATAATTGGACCGCCAATAAATTCATGTTTTTTGTGCCGAAAAAAGATAAGTAGGTCTCTCAATATGAAGTTATCAATAGAATAATAATTACTAATTTTTGTGATGTTTTGAAAAGCAGAAAACCCAGTATAAACACCTATACAGTTTTCAGTTTGTTTTTTTACAGCAATACTATCTTGTGCAGAAGTTACTACCGTAAAACATAAAAGAAAGAAAATAAAAATGTACCTCATATAACTAAGGTACAAATTTATTATGAAACTATAAACCTTGTCCGTGGCAGTTTTTATATTTTTTGCCGCTTCCGCATGGGCAAGCATCATTACGACCAACTTTTTGTTCAGCACGCACAGGTTGTTGCTTAGGCTTTGCTTTTGGCTCATCATCTGCACTTCCTTCGGTTCTGCTTTCAACTAATTGTTGTTTTGGCTGTTGCACAGGTGCATTAAAACGAACTTGTGGTTTAGCGTCTTCCGTATTTTGTTGAGGTAAAGAACCTTTAACTAAGAACGTAATAATTTCTTTATTGGTTTTGGCAACCATATCTTTAAACAAATTAAACGATTCTAATTTGTAAATAAGCAAGGGGTCTTTTTGCTCTAACGAAGCATTTTGAACAGATTGTTTTAAATCGTCTAACTCGCGTAAATGTTCTTTCCAAGCATCATCAATAGAAGCAAGCGTTGCCGTTTTTTCAAACGTTAACACCATATCACGCCCTTTAGTATCGTAGCATTTTTTAAGATTTGCCAATACCTGTATATTGCGAATACCATCTGTAAACGGCGTTACAATGTTTTCAAACTGGTTGTTTGGGTTTAAGTAAACATCGCTAACAACAGGCATAACCATTTGCGCTACAAACTCACTCTTTTCTTTATAATGTTTGTAAGCAGCATGAAAGGTAAGTGAAGTTAATTCGTCGGCCGATTTTTTATTGAATTCTTCTTTGGTGTAAGGTGCATCAATAGAGAATGTTTTAAGCAATTCTAATTTCAAGCCATCATAATCTTTATCCTCATGAAACTGCATTAAAATATCATCACTTACATCATACATTACGTTGGCAATATCTAAACTTAATTTATCGCCAAACAACGCGTTTTTACGACGCTTGTAAATTACATCGCGTTGCACGTTCATTACATCATCGTATTCAATTAAACGCTTACGTGTACCGAAGTTATTTTCTTCAATTTTTTTCTGTGCACGTTCAATAGATTTACTAATCATACCATGCTGAATAACTTCTCCTTCTTCAAGGCCCATTCTATCCATCATTTTGGCAATACGTTCGCTACCAAACAGGCGCATCAAATCATCTTCTAATGAAACAAAAAACTGTGAAGTTCCGGGATCTCCCTGACGACCAGCACGACCACGTAACTGCCTATCAACACGACGAGACTCATGACGCTCTGTACCAATAATAGCTAAACCACCGGCTTCTTTTAC
>JBDTJJ010000092.1:0-2695 GCA_039935895.1 Bacteroidia bacterium
TCAAGTCAGTGCATTTATTACAGAGCAAGTACAAAATTTAAAAAAGGAAGACACTAAAAGTATATGTGCTTTTGAGTACATTTTTTTAAATCAATTTTGGACTAAATTTTAAATCATTTTGGTATAATTGTTACTTGAAAATTTTTGTCTTTGCAACCCAAGCGCAATTATACCATATAGGGTATAATTATAGGTTAATTTTACACATTATACCTTTAAGGGTATATTTATTTTTTTCAAAAAAGAAACTCATTGCTTTAGTATTAAGTGTGTGGCAAATAAATGTATTGTAGATTAATTTTGGTCTTACCGATTATCAGTAATATAAGCCATTCTAAAGGTTCTCATTGTTTTTTATCAAAAAACTTGACCTGATTTGTTAAACAATTATACATTTACCCAAAGATATTCGATTAAATATAAAATTATGATTTTACAAATTAATAATCTTAGCAAAAAATATAGTAATGGCGTACATGCTTTAAATGATGTATCACTTTCTATAAATAAAGGTATGTTTGGGTTGCTTGGTCCAAATGGCGCAGGTAAATCTTCGTTAATGCGCACATTGGCTACACTGCAAGATGCAGATAGCGGTTCTGTTATGTTAGGCGATATAGATGTTTTACATAATAAAGAAGCTGTTAGAAAAGTATTGGGCTATTTACCTCAAGAGTTTGGCGTATATCCACGCACTTCGGCAAGCGATTTGCTTGATCATTTGGCATTGCTGAAAGGCTTTAGTAATAATGGCGAACGTAAAGCTATGGTAGATCAACTACTTAATAAAGTAAACTTATTCGAACATCGTAAAAAAGCGGTAAGTAGTTATAGTGGCGGTATGCGTCAGCGTTTTGGCATTGCACAATGTTTAATCGGTAGCCCTCAGTTAGTTATTGTAGATGAACCTACTGCTGGCTTAGATCCCGGCGAACGTAATCGTTTTTATAATATCCTTAGCGAAATAGGCGAAAATATAATTGTGATTTTATCTACGCATATTGTACAAGATGTAAGAGAGCTTTGTACCCAAATGGCTATTATGGATAAAGGTAAAGTATTATTTAGCGGAAATACGGATGATGCCTTACATCAAATAAAAGGCAAAGTTTGGGAACGCAAAGTTGATAAAGCAGAGCTAACAAAGTATCAAAGCGAGTACAAGATCATTTCAAGTAAATTAGTTGGAGGTAAACCTTTAATACACGCGTTTTCTGATGCTGATTTAGGTAACGGTTTTACAAAAGCAGAAGAAAATCTGGAAGATGTGTTTTTTGCAAAATTGAACGAATTAGTTTAAATCCAAATCAGTAAAAAATTATGTGGAAATTTATTAGGCACGAATGGAAATATTGGCTTACATCGCCAATGACCTGGATATTTTTATTTATAAGCACCATGCTGGTTATGGGTGCTGTTTCATCCGATAATGTTAGCCTTGGTGGGGGTGTGGGTAGCGTGCATAAAAACGCACCTTATGTAGTGCAAACGTATTATGGTGTTATGTCGTTGATTTGTTTGTTGATGACAACCGCTTTTATGAATGCTTCTGCCAACAGAGATTTTGCACATGGTATGTATCAGTTTGTGTTTTCATCACCTATTAAAAAACGAGATTATTATTTCGGGAAATTTATTGGTGCTACAACCATTGCGATGATACCTTTGTTGGGTGTTTCACTGGGGAGTTTAATAGGACCTTTAATGCCTTGGGCACAACCCGAAAGATATGGGGCAGTAATTTGGAGCGGCCATTTACAAGGCTTATTGACTTTTGGAATTCCTAATACCATTATAGCAGCCGTTTTACTATATGCATTATCTATAATTTTCCGTAGCAATATTGTTTCGTTTGTGGGTGCTATGCTAATTTTAATTTTATATGTAGTGTCTTCGGGTTTTACACGCGATATTGAAAAAGAATGGTTGGCCAATATTTTAGATCCGTTTGGTTTCAGGCCGGAAAGTATCATTGCAAAATACATGACGGTAGATGAGAAAAATGCGCATGCTGTTCCTCTAGTCGGAGCATTATTGTTTAATCGATTAATTTGGCTTGGTTTTAGCTTTGTAGTTTTGATAGGCGCGTATTTTAAATTTTCTTTTAGTGCAAAAAACGAAAAAGTAAAAAAAGAAAAGAAAACAAAAGAAGATAAAGTAGTTGTGCAAATTGCAGCAGCAAATTATTCTGCCGACAGTGCTGGCAAATTTTCAATGGCAAGTTTATGGTATCTTATTCGTTTCGAAACGAAGTCGGTTATAAAAAACCCAACCTTCATTATTATAGTCACATTGGGTTTATTGAATTTAATCACTTCTTTAACAAGCTTTACTGGCAGTTACGGTACAGATCAATACCCCGTAACGTATGATGTTATTGATTCCATAAAAGGTTCATTTTATTTATTTCTAATAGCCATCATTACATTTTATTCGGGTGTGTTGGTTTGGAAAGAACGAGATTCAAAAATAAATGAAATACAAGATGCAACACCTGTAAAAACTTCTTTGTTGTTTATTTCTAAAGTAGTGGGCATGATAATTTCTGTCGCATTAATTCTTGCCTGTACTATACTTATAGGTATGATGGCGCAAACCGCTTTTGGATATCATCGTTATCAATTAGAGGTGTACATCAAATCATTGTTAGTAATGGATTTGCTTTCGTTTTCTTTCTTAATTGTTATTGCCTTGT
>JBDTJJ010000093.1:0-12257 GCA_039935895.1 Bacteroidia bacterium
ATAATGGTAATAGCTGCAATAGATTTTAGTGCCGGATGTTTTGCAAATAACAAAACGCCAAAACCAATGGTAGTAATTAAAGCAGAAAGAAAAATAGATGATTTATAGGAGTCTAAATTTTTGCGGCCATATTTATATTCGTGACTTAAACCATCCATTATGAAAATACTATAATCGTCTCCCAAGCCAAAAATAAATGTAGAAATAATAATATTTATGATATTGAATTTTAAACCCAATATACCCATGATGCCTAATATCCAAATCCAGGTAATAAACATAGGTAAGAAGTTTATAAGTGCAAGTTCTATTCGTCCGTGAGATAAAAGCATAAAACCAAAAACCAATAAACCGGTAATAATTAAAATAGTATTAAAATCAGAACTAAGCACTTCTACATATTTGGTAGTTAAGTATTGCCTGTCGAACACAATGGTATGAGGTGTTTCAGCAAAAGCGTCATATACTTTTAATTTTATTTCTTCGGGCACTTTTAATAAAGAAATAATAGCTGTTTTATTATTCTTTTCAGTAATCCAATCATCAACTAAACTTCTAAGTGTGTCGTTTTGTAAAAGATTTACAGGCGCAAATTTTTTATCAATCAAGTCATAAAAAGAAGAAAACGCAGGTTCATTAAATTTCAATTCGTTTCCATAAACGATTAAATTTTTCTTAACGGAATCTTTATGTAAAGCCCAAAATTTATTCCACCTATCAATTCTAATTTTTTGTAAAGAATCTGAAACCAACAAACTTGTAACCGAAGAATATTTTGCAACAATATTATTTTCTTTTAATTGTTGAAGTTTTACAACCGCTTGCTCATGCGCCTTTAAAGCCTCGTTGGCATTGCTCCCATTAGAGATAACATATACAGAGCGTAACGAAAACTTATTAAGTGCATTTAAATGTTGTTCTGCCAAGACTAATTTTTCAGGCTGGTAATTTACCTTCATCATATCACTTTCAAAACTTACTTTGTTTGCAGTATATGAAAAAAGGATAGTCAGTAAAGTAAAAACAATAAGTACAATTTTGTTTTTATGAAGTTGATAAGAAATAATTTTTTCCATCCACGCAGATTTACTTTCTGTAGAAGCATCTTTTTGTTTTTTATCTTTTTTAAGAAGATGCGGCAATACAATAATGGAAAACAAAACAGCGCCAATTAAACTGCAGCCGGCAAATAAACCAAAATCGTGCATAGCTTCAGATTTTGCAAACTGCAAAGCTAAAAAGGCTGCTACTGTTGTTGTACAACCTAACAACATAGGTGCGGTTAAATCTTTTAATACGCGCTCAACTGATTGCTCGTGTTTAAAGTGCGTAAAAAAGTGCAGCGAATAATTGATGGCAATTCCTAAAACGATAGAACCTGCACCCAAAGCAATTGCAGAGACCTCTCCCTTTAATAAATAAATTAGGGCTAAAGAAAACACAGCGCCAAACGCAACTGGCAATAATATAAAAACTATAATGAGTATGCGCTTAAAATATAATATTAAGATTAACGCAATGGCAATTAGTGCAACGGTAGATGTGAGTATAGAATCTTTTTTTATTTGCTCTGAGTTTGCTAAAGAAACAGCTGCCGTACCAAAGTATTCAATCTTGACTTTATTCTTAGCTTCTAAAATAGGAATGATGCTATCTAAAAAAGAAAGAAAATTTTTATTGGCTTTATAATCGTTTGAAGGGACGGAAGGTGTAATTAAAAAAAGTAAATTCTTATTATTTTTAGTAAAAATATATCCCTCGTTTAAATCAAAATTTTCATCGTACTGGAACCCTTTTAATTTCTTTAAAACTAATGGTACAATGTTAAGCGGATCTTTTTTGATAAACTTACCAAACACCATGCCTGTTGGTGAAAGCAAAGTCTTATAATCATTTTGTAAAATTTGTTTTATAGAATCTGGCTGTATGTTTTTTTCAATTTGCTGATAATCTTTCTCCTCTAAAAAAACCGGCAAGTAATTATAAAACGTTTGATAAAGATTTGCAATGTTATCATCAGCAATTTTATATTTTATTTCTTTAATATATTCGTTTCCAAATTTTGCAAGTAAAGTATCGGCCAATGCATCTGCTGTAGCTTTAATACTTTCGGGATTTACAGCACTGGTATCTGCATTATAAATATTAACAACCAGTTTGTCTTTTATTTTTAAACTGTTTAGTATATCATTTATGTTGTTTACTTTTTTATCCTTCGGAATGAAACGCGTAATATCTTCTTCGATTTTTATTTTTGATGCGTAATAACTTGTCGCACCAATGCTTATCAAAACTAATAGAGCCAATAAAAAAAGGCGCTTACTAAAAAACTGATATATGCGATATACAAACATGTTTAATTATGCAACGGTTGGTTTTTATTGCTTCGTATAATTGTTAAAGTGATATATGTTATTAGTCCCATTAAAAATGCAAATACAACCGCAAAACAACACGAGCCAATTAGAAAAAGATAAGTGTCTTGCTCGATATTTTTCGACGTGATATGGCGAAATGAAAATGTACTTTTTGTCTGTGTAATTAATTCACCGGTTTTAAAACTTGCATACACAAGTGCCGGTATCATAGGTGGAAGACTGATATTAATAGCGACTAAGGTTATGGCTTTATTTAGTTTTAGTAGGTGCGCAGCAGCAATAGCCGAAATGACTTGAAAGCCTAAGATTGGAATGATTCCAAAAAATATTCCTAAACTGACAGATAACGATTTTTTTAAAACAGATTCTTCTTTGTTGAAGAAAGCATATTTAAAATAGGATTTGATTTTCGATACGCCAAGTCCTTTGATAAATAGTTTAGGGCGATACCAAACAATTGCTAACGGAACCAAACAAGTATTTAAAACACTTATTCTAAAAAAATCTTTTGTTGGTCGGAAGTGAGAAACTCGTTCTTCTTTAGTCGGATAAAAAACACCCACAGGCATTGGTATAACAGGTATGCCAGCCCATGCGGCTTTTACAATGACTTCAATTTCAAATTCGAAACGAGTGGTATAAAAAGAAATTGATTGCAGTTTTTCTATGGGATATAAACGATAACCCGATTGTGTATCAGGCATTTTAATTCCGGTTTCTAACTCGTACCAAAAGTTTGAAAATTTATTTCCAAAACTACTTTTGCCCGGAATGTGTGCTTGATCCATATTTCGGGCACCAATAATTAGCGAGTCGGGTTGCCCCTCAATTTTATGTAAAAATGCTTCTAAGTCTTCTGGATAATGTTGCCCATCGCTATCAATACTTATTGCATAACGATAATTCTTGCTAAGTGAAAATTCAAATCCTTTTCGCAAAGCCATTCCCTTGCCGCAATTGACAGCAAAATTTACGATAGAAATAATATCTTTAAACTTCTCCAGTATTTGTGGCGTAGCATCAGTTGATCCATCGTTTACAACTATAATGTGATTGGTATATTGAAGTGTATCTGTAATTACTTTTTCAAGTGTTTTTTCGTTGTTGTAAGTCGGAATGAGCACGCAACAACGTTGTTCTTCAAATAAATTATTTAAACGAAACTCGTAGCTCATCTTAATTACTTAATTCCGAATTTGCCTTTAAATTTTACATAAATAATCTCTTTCCCTGCAATATTTGCATTAACATCAACTTCGTTATTTTTTTGTTGAATGGAATAAGAAATTGTAACCTTGTTTTCTTTCAAAGGATTTATCATTGCTAAAAACTTGATGTTACTTCCTTCTTTTAAAAACAACGAATGATTAATTTTTTTTGCTAAAATTTCTTGTACCATTTGAATAAGCGTAACACCAGGCGCGACAGGTATTTCTGGAAAATGACCTTTGTAAATTTTATGTGTTGGATTTAATTCTACCGATGCCGTAAATGTATTTTCAACACTTAAATCAGTAGAAGAAATTTCTGTATAAAAGTTTTCGAGTAACGGTTTAATCATTCGTTTTTATTTTTAAGCTATTGTAATCTTGTGTTCGCCTACCGGCTCGGTTAATCATTTGCTTTTGTTGTAATTATTCTATTCAATTTTATTTTTAAACGTAATAATCCTTTATGCTTTAAAGATACGCTTTCGGGCAAATTATCCGCACCATATTTATACACAGTTTTTTGTTTAGTAAATAATTTTCCCTTTACTAAAGATTTTGCTATTCGGGTTGAATTTGGTTGGGTATAGTAAAAATATTTCTTTCCTTTTTCTTTGGAAACAAATAATATATTTTCTTGCTTTTTGTTTACATAAATTTTAGCCGTTTTGTTTAATAAAGGATAAAGTAAAATGCTTCCCATATCACTTTCTAACAAGTTTGTAATTTTTGGTTTATTCATCGGTCCGAAACAATAAGCCATTTTCAGACTATCTTTTTTTATTTCAATGTCAAACATTTTCATGCCGACTTCGGTTACAAAAACAAGATGAGAAGTTGTGCTATCGGTTTGTTTGTGCAATAATAAGCCTGTATAATATTTATTGAAAAGAAATATCTGTGCCTTGTAGAGCATTGTATTATCAGCGGAAACAAGTGGTTGGACATCACTACTGGTAATTTTTCGCTGTTCGGCTAATTTATATTTTAAAGGAATAGCACAGCTGGTAAACAGAAGAAGTAAACTACTTAAGCATAAATTTTTCAGCCGGAATATCGCCATTTACTTTTTTGTTTGTAAAATCAATTACGGTAAAATCATCAGTCGATTCTACCATTTCGAGTTTAATGACCGAAGTTACGGCTTTATCAAAATACATGTAAATTTTTTTCAAACTTTCTTTCATTCCTTTTACAAGTGGCGTTAATTCAAGTCGGTAAGTTTTATCGTTTTCGCTATAACCAATTTTAAATTTGTTAGATGCGAGTATGTTGCCATTTATACACGAAATCATAATATCATTAATTTCTTTAAATATTTTATTGGAGTTCATGTCGTATTTTTTCAGCTTGGTTTCGTCTTTTATTAAGACTTTATCTTTATTGATAACGATAATATAGGTGTACGGATTAACATATTCCCAACGTAAAAGATTATCTTTTTTAAAACAGAAATGCCCTTTGCTAGTGATTTTTTCAGACAACATACTTAATGTTTTTACTTGCACAAAATCACTTTCTAACGAGTTGGTTTGCTTAGAAATAAGATTAATTTTTTCTTTTAATGAAACAGTATCTTTTACTGGCTTGAAGCCTGTTTGCGCGCATAATGAAATCGAACATACACACAATATTATATATACTATTTGCTTAAGCATAGGCAGGTTTATTAATCAGTTTATCTAAATTTACAACCGTAAAATTATTTTCTTTCAAGTAGTTTAAAAGAAGTCGCACCACAACATCGCAACCTTCAATTCTATCATGTAATAAAATAATAGAACCCGGTTTTATTTGCGATTTTACTTTTTGGAATATTTTTTCAGGATCTTTTATCGAAGTATCGAAAGAACGAATATCCCAACCGACAGAAATCATATTTGTTTTTTGTATGGCTCGCCCCAAGGCTGGCGTAGCAACTCCGTAAGGTGGTCTAAAAAACAGAGGTGTTTTACCAGTAGCTTCTTTAATGATTTTATTAGTCTGTTCAAGCTCTGCAACTAACGTAGAAGTAGTTTGTAAATCGAATAAATTTCCATGCGAATAACTGTGGTTTCCAATAATATGTCCGGCATCACTCATCTTTTTCAGTAAAGAAATTTCATTGTTTATCTTTTTACCAATGCAGAAAAAAGTAGCTGTAACATTAAATTCTTTTAAAACGGCTAGGGCTTTTTCTGTTGCTTCTCCATGCGGACCATCATCAAAAGTTAGTGAAATTACTTTTTCGTTTGTCTCAGCTTTGCAAATAGATTTAAAATGAAAATTGGCTGAAAGCATCGATGCGCCCATTATTTCGAGAAAAATAAAAATAAATAAAGGAAAAATAATAATGTACGAATGAAAATTAAAGTAACGAATTAAGACGGCTAAAACCAACACTAAAAAAATAAAAAGTAATATGTTGGTACGATGAGTTAACATGATGCAACGCACATAAAAGAATATTCCATGTTGCGATATTGATTGACAATTAAAATATTTTTTATTGGAAGATTGATTTCTTTATTGATTAATGATTTAGGTAACTGTTGTTTCTCGATAATTACGGAAGCTAACCATAACGCAAAAGCACTTGCGGTAAAATATTCTCCGCACAAATTTTTAAAGTAAGCTATGTTTGTTTTTTCAACTAGTTGTTGATTGCAATCATTCAAAATTTTATCATCATTCACATCGCCCGAATTACCTGATAAAACAAGACTTACATCGCTTATAGATAAGTTTAATTCCTGTAAAAAGAATTTTAATTTTTGTTGTAAATCAGCGCCATCTTTTATAGAAGTAAATGTTTTTATTCCGCTAATAACTGATTTAGTGTTTTTATTTTTTTCATTACTCAACACAAAAAACGAAGCTCCTTCACCTAAACAAAAACCTTTCGTTTGGTTTTTTTCTATTTCCGGAATAATATTTTCCTGATTTTTTATGTGTTCCGCTTGTTGTAATAAATCGTAGTAAGGTTGAATTGCCTCATCCATCCCACCAACCAAGATGTTACTATTTTTATTTTCATTCAAAAACATCTGCGCATCAATCAACGCACTTTCAAATGATAAACCTTGTTGCGTGTATGTAAAATTATATTTGTGACATTTTATCAGTAAAGCAATTTGCCCCGCAACCGTGTTGTGCGTAGATTGTATAAAAGAAGTCGGCGTTAAAAGTTGCTCATTATTTTCAATGATTGCTCGCAAAAATTTGTCGGTATCTTCAAAACAGCCTAAGCCTGTTCCGGTAATAATAGCATCTACATTTTCAATTTCTGCTTGCTGTAAACTTGTTTTTGCAGCGGCAACTCCCATCTTAATAATGTGCGACATACGCCTAAGCATATTTGCAGGAACGTAATCTTTATAATCGGGTTCTTGTGCTGAAAGCTTTGGCAGACAAGCAGTTTGAGCATTCTCAAAAAAATCAGTTACATCAATTGTGTTTTGATGTGAGATACAACCCGAGCCATTTATGTAGATTTCCATACTAACTTTTACTAAAAATTAAGGATGAACAATTTCCACCAAAGCCAAATGAATTTGATAAAATATGATTTATTTCTACATTTTTTTGTAAGCTCGTAACTGGAAATAAATTAGTGTCTTGCATTTGTGTTGTGCAATTTAAATTTGGAAAAATAGTTTGATGTTGAAGTGATAAAATAGAAATAACAGCTTCAATACTTGCTGCCGCTGCTAAGGTATGACCCGTAAATGCTTTAGTAGAACTAAACGGCGGGACGTTTTCACTAAAAATATTTTTTATGGCAGTTGCTTCCGATGAATCGTTATTAGCAGTACCGGTTCCATGAGCGTTGATGTAATTTATTTTAGCGAAAGATAAACTGGCAACCTCTAAAGCTTGTTGAATAGCCATAGTAGCGCCTTGTCCATCAGGTGAAGAAGCTGTTTGATGATACGCATCATTTGCATTTCCATATCCACTAAGCACCGCTAAAACTTTTTTATTTTCAGTTTTTACAATACGTTCAGATTCTAAAACTAAATACGCCGCACCTTCGCCCAAGTTCAATCCTTTGCGATTATCATCAAAAGGCTTACACCATTCTTTATCTAAAATCATTAAGGTATTAAAACCATTAAAGGTAAATTTGCAAAGTGCATCGGTTCCGCCAACAACAACCCTATCTAATATATTATTGTTGATTAAACGTGCGCCCAACATTATGGCGTTTGCTGCCGAAGAGCAAGCTGTGCTTATGGTTGTAACATAATCGTTAATGCGAAAATGATTAGCGACATCTGTTGCATGAGCGCCTGTGTAATGAGCATCTATAAAATTAGAGTGCGGTTTATTTTCTAAAAAATCTTTATATAAAAGTTCGGTATGGCACATTCCGCCAACACTACTGGCAGAAATAAAACCTGTGCGAAATTCTTTAGTATCCTTAATACCTGCACTCAGTAAGGCTTCTTGCGTGGCTAGTAAACTTAATAAAGTTGTTCTATTATAATTTGAATTTTTTATTCCAGCTAAATTTTCTAATTCTTGTAAGGAATATTTTACTTCTCCGGCAACAAAATTAGCTGCATGGATAGTTTGTAAGTGGTTGATTTTACCAATACCACTGCGGTTTTCCAATAAAGAAGAAAGTGTTTCATTCACATCTTTTCCGATAGCAGAAATAATACCTATGCCTGTTACAAATACCATTTGGCAATTTATTTTTTATTTGCTGAAATATATTCGGCTAACGTTTTTACCGAGTGAAAGATGTTTTTGGCGTCTTGCGGCTCTTTAATTTTTATGCCATATTGTTTTTCCAGCAACACAATTAATTCTAATGCGTCAATTGAATCAAGTCCTAAACCCTCGCCAAATAAGGGAGCTGAAGCGTCAATATCTTCTGGTTTTACTTCAGCTAAATTTAGCTGTTCAATAATTTGCACTTTTAAATCCTGAATTAAATTTTCCATAATTAATTGATATAAAGATTGGTTATGTTTTGGGAATTGTGTGTTATAAAGTTAGTTTTTTTTTCATCTTCGACTGTTTGTTTTGCAACAAAATATAAAAAGCCTTCGCAAGTTGTTTCGTCTATGTTAAGCCATCCGCAAAGCGCAGCATCGTTTTCCTGTAAAATAAGTTCGGCATAATTGTGTAATAATTCGGCATTAAAAATAGGTTCAATAAAAAATGCGTTCTCGCCTGTAATTTTATGTTTGATAGCAATTTCACCTGTAACAATATTTGGCAATGTATATACAAATAGCGCAGGACTAGGGAAATCAGCCATTGTTTTAGCATAAGCAACATCTGTTTGCAGACTTGAATTTTTATTTGATAATACGATAGCTGTCTTTTCTTTAGCAAATAAATCGTTTATATTTTCATCTTTTAAAATAAGTTCGGCACATAAAATACCAAGCTTAGATAAAGCATCCATCTTAAAAAACTTAGGATAAGATAAGTTTATTGATTTATAAAAACCTTCTAAAAGCGCAGCAGAACTAACTCTTTCATCGTTTTTAGAAATAAGTTTTCCATTATGCCACAAGCAATTGGTTGCAATTTTTGTATGTGATAAAATATAACTACTCATTAATTTAATTTATATAAAACTGCCGCATTGCAGCCACCAAAGCCAGAAGCAGTCTTTAAACAAGTTGTGTTTTTTTTATTTTCTGTCTTTTTAATAATGTTCAATTTGATAGAAGTGCCTTGTTCTTCAAAACCTGCCGAAGCGATAATTTTATTTTGTCTTAAACTTTCTGCACAAAAAATACTTTCTAAAACACCTGCTGCGCCAAGCGTGTGGCCATAATAGCCTTTTAAACTATTAGTAAATGTGTTTTGCAAACCAGCGCGACTAAACGCAATAGATTCCATTTCATCATTAAATTCCGTAGCGGTGCCGTGTGCATTTATAAAATCGGGAATGAAATTATTGGGTAGAATTTTTTGCAAACATTTATACAAGCCCTCACCAGTGCGAGATGGACCTGAAATGTGATTAGCATCGTTAGCAGAACAACCCGAAATAATTTCAACGGTATTTTCTTTTTGTTGATTACTAATTAAAATACTTGCCGCAGCTTCTCCTAAATTTATACCTATTCTGTTTTTATCGAAAGGCTTGCAAACCTTGTTACTTAAAGCGCTTAACGAATTGAAGCCTGATAAGGTAAACGTAGAAACAATATCTGCGCCTGTAACAATAATGTTGTCGTATTGATTATCGGCAATTAATCTTTTTGCAATGATGATAGCAAGAAGCCCAGAAATACAGGCATTTGAAACCACCATCGGTTTATTTATAAAACCAAAATAGTTAGAAATTACTTGTGCCGTTTCATGTAAATAAATTCTATCGGCTGGAATGTTTGCTGGTGTGTTTTCTAATAAATCTATATTGCCTTTAGTAGTAGAAAAAATAAAAAGTGTTCCTTTATCTTTTGTGTCGATTGCGGAATTACTTAGTACATCTTGCACAGAAAGGATGCACATTTTTTCGAGGCGTGTAAATTCTTTTGGATTTGATTTTGTTTGCGCAGAAAAAGTATCGTCCAATAAATTGTTATTTATAACCGAAGTGCAATAATTAACGTTATTGAACGTATGATTTTGTATGCCAATATCACCTTCGCAAACAGCATTAAAATTATGTTCGGTTGTAAAACCAAGCGGACTGATAATATTTGAGTTATGTAGAAAGGCTTTTTCCAATGGCTTTACAAGTGTTTTTCTTTCCACGCTTGATAAAATGGCGGAACGGTAATTAATAATTCTTTGGTTACAGCATCTACAAAAACTTGTATGGTTTTACCTGTGCAAACCAATTCTTTTTTTGAGTTAAAAATTTTGTATTCAAAAATAATTTTAGCGGCAGGTGTTTCTATAAAGGTAGATTCTACGGTTATGATTTCGTTTAAGCCGACAAATTTTTTGTAATCGCAATCCACATGAATTAATGGAACGGCTAAGCCCGATTGTTTATATATGTCCCAATAACCTAACTGATGTTTGCGGCCAAATTCTTCTCTCGCGTCTTCAAAATATTTTATGTAATTGCCATGCCATACCATTTGCAAAGCATCACAATCGCTAAATTTTACAATAATTTCGGTGGTCGTAGTTATGTTTTTAGATTGGGACATCGGCAGTTTTTTGAATTACAATTTTCATTTCACACTCAGCTATTTTAGTTGAATTGCACTCAGAAACCGCGCCAATTAAGGTAATTCCCATTACATCCATTTTAACGGTTACGGTTGTTTTAAGTACATCGCCAACTTTTGGAAGTGAGTAAATTTTTAAATCTTTTATAGCACCTATAAATCCAATAAAAGGTGGTGCATTTTGTTTTTTTGCTTCGTAACCCGCTTTGGCAGCAGCTGTTTGCGCCATGTTTTCTATAACACCAGGCTCTTGCAAAAAATCATCTTGCACAAAAATATTATCAGCTGTAATTTCAAACTGAGTTGTTACGCTAACATCATCGCAAATTATAATGGCATCAATCATTACGATAGGCGGTTTTTGCGGAATATAATCGGTAATGTGGGTTTTATCTACTAAAAAATTCATGTTATTTTTAATCTTCCCAAAAATCGTAAAAATTAAACCATTGTAGCGGATATTTTTTAACCATTTCTTCTAAAGTTTTAATGTATGCGTCAGATAGTAATTTTATAGCGGCCTGGGTTTCTTCTTCGTTGCGCGATCTTTTTAATTGAATGCCGGGTTTTGCATAAAATTGATAGGTTTTATTATTTTCTTTAAAACAAAAAGAAAATAAAACCGGAACGCCAAATTTTGCCGCTAAAATAAACGGTCCGGCAGGAAATTTAGCTTTTTTACCCAAAAACATTTTTTCAATAAAAGGTGCGCCTTCTCTAAATCTATCGCCATGCATAATCAGCCATTCTTGTCTCCCAAATACCCTGTGTAGTTCAACTAAGTAACTAATATCGTTATCTCTGATGCCGATTAAGTTAATGCGTTTTTCAACCAAAATACTATCCATGTATTTTTTCATTTGTTCGGCTTCGTTATCGTAAACCAACATGTTAAACTTTACATCGTAGATATTAAGAAGTTGTCCAGCAATTTCCCAATTGCCCATGTGGGCGCTAATTAGCAGGCCCCCTTGTTTTTGATTATGAATTTTTATCAGGTTTTCTTGCCCATCTTTTTGAACCGAGAAATTTGTTTTTAATCCTGATAATAGCGCAAATTTATCTAATAAAGTCTGGCCAAAAACGTAGTAGTTTTTATAAATGCTGGCGATAGATTTTAAACGAGAATATTGATGGATTTCTCTAAAATAGCGGTAAACATCTTTTTTAGATTTTGAAAACAGAAAGTAAAAAAAAGAAATAAATCCTAAGAAGAAATATGCAAAATTAAGTCCGAATGTTTTTAAAATGAAAACAAAAATTTTATAGCCAAGTACACCGCCGGAGCTTTTACCTTGCCATTTATCTTGTTGCATGAAGGATTTATGCGCTAGCTTTTTCAGCTACTTTTTTGTAGCAATAATCGTAAAACTGTTGGAAATTTTGTATGCCGATAAAATCTTCGCCCACCACTTTAAAACCAAAATTGCTTTCAATAATCACTACTAAATCAACGTAATCTAAGCTATCTAAATCAAGTGTTTCTTTAAGATTTGCTTCGGGAGTAATTTTTGAAGCATCTACTTCAAACTCTTCTA
>JBDTJJ010000094.1:0-3267 GCA_039935895.1 Bacteroidia bacterium
TTTAGCAATAAGTTGTGCATTTATATTGTTTATAGAGTCGAAAATCCAGGTTGAATTTAAGGTATCGGTTGTATGAATCATGACATTTCCTTTGTCGATTAAATTATAACTTCCATTGGGAAGTATAAGTAATTTTCGTTGTAAAAAAGTTGGTTGATTACTTAACACATAAGCTGTATCATAAAAATCGTTTGCAAGATGCGCAGAGATGCAGGTATCGCAAGGCGTAACAATTCGGTTAAGATAGGAAGTATTGTTTTTTATGGAATCTACCCAAACAGTTGCTGCAACAATAGATTGATTTGTAGTATAAAAATTATATTTATATGCCGGATTTAGTAATTGCCAGTTTTGTGAAAAACAAAGGATGCTTGAAAAGGAAAATAAAATAATTGCAAATATTTTTTTATCCTTAAACATGTTTTAGTTGGTTTCTTTTTTATCAAACAAGCCTGTTCTTTTGTTGTAGTTGTATGGGCAATGCTTGCATCCGTTTTTACAACAATAACCTCTTTTTAAGTGATATTTTTCGGTAAACACAACGTAACCCTCTTCGCTTATGTAATAATCTTCGGGGTCTAAATTGTTTAATTTGCTTGAAAACATAACACACAAATTTACTTATTCTTCAAATGCAAGTAACAAAAAATAGGGTAATGGTCTGTTAAACTTTCGGGTACGCGTTTGTAATTGTTGCATTCAAAATCGACGCTGTGTAAAATATAATCAATACGCAAAAGAGGCAAATTGCCGTTGTACGTTTTTCCAATACCACTTCCCGCCTCTCTAAAGGCATCCTTTAAATTTTGGCTCAATACATGGTAAGCAAACGAAGAGGGTGTGTCATTAAAATCTCCGCACAAAATGATTTTGTATTTACAGGTTTTTATGTGCGCAGCAATCATTTCGGTCTCTTCGGCACGCTTTAAAAATCCGTTTCGTAATCGTTTAATAATATTTTTAGATTCTGTCAGATTAGAATCATTGTACTCTTTATTATTTAAACCATCAATAAATTTATATTCTCTTTTTCCAAAAGAAATAGAAGCCATGTGTGCATTATAAATTCGCACGGTATCTTTATTAATCAGTACATCGGTATAAATACAAATGTTGTTAGATTTTGTATTGAAAACAATTTTCCCTTTACGTACTATGGGATACTTGGTAAGTGTGGCAACCCCCCAGTGATCCCACTTTCGGAGGGTTGTGGTATATTCGGTATGAATGTTTTTTGTCTTTAAAAATGAAATTAAAGTATCTGCATTATTGTAATCTTTAGGGTTTTCGGAAGTATAAAACTCTTGCAGGCAAAGTATATCGGGCGATTCGCTTTGCAACATATTAAAAATAATTTTACGCGATTGTTTGTTATGCGACCAATTATATAAATCAAACAACATGCAATTATAATCCATCACCTTAATATCTTTATTAGAAACAGGTTTTTTAGAGAGATTTATATGTATAATACTTAATAAATTTGGAAGTGTAAAAACAATGGCAAGCCCCGAAAGCAGCATCCACCAACGAATTTGAATGCTCCATAAAATAACAAACAAAATATTTACAATTAATAATAACGGGTAAGAAATACCCATAAATGCTAAAGGCCAAAATGTTAACGGACTAATATATTTAGCCGTAAAAGATAACAAGAGAGCCACAACCGCAAAATAATTGAGCCATAGCACAAGCCGTTTTAAGCCGCTTGATTTTTTAGATATGTTTGAAGACGCTTTCAAGAAAGGAAACACAAATAAACTCTAAAAATAAACACATACTAAATTTGTGCATAAAAGAATTTTTAGTACATTTGCGCCGTAATTAGGTTGGTCCGGTAGTTCAGCTGGTTAGAATGCCGCCCTGTCACGGCGGAGGTCGCGGGTTCGAGTCCCGTCCGGACCGCAAACTAATGAAAATAAGCCCTGTAAATCAATAGTTTACAGGGTTTTTAATTTTAGGGGTACGGTATTGGGTACGGTAATGTTCTTGTAAAAACAAAGTTTATTCTACTTTGAAGTTCTATAAACATGATTTTCGATTAAAAAATATTCATTTCTTGTCTCTGGGCAAATGGTTAGGTGTATCTATTACCCACTCCTGTAGATCACAGAGGTAGTAAGTTGCAAAGTGCCTCCCTAAGTGCATGTATTCCCGTTTAAGCGTAACTATGAAGTTGGAGAATCTATAAAACAGATTTTCTATGCTTAATATAATCCAAGGCTGAGAAATTTCGAGTTAAACAAATAGTCAAGTATTTAACAACCTCATTACCAAAATTCCGGGATACGTATTGCGAATTTACATTTTCGTTGACAATCTTATACCAGGAATTTTCTTTAAAACGTTCTTTTACCTCATCTCGTTTCAATAGGTTATTTTCTGACGGCTTAATACGGAAAGTATTTGCCCATTCTAAGGTATCATCCTCACTACCTATTCCTATTATAAAACCAATATCCGCTAATTCTGCAACCAACAAAAAGTTTCTCCATTGGTTGTATACTCCATCGCGTATATATGAGTCCTGATGAATTAAATGATAAGATTCATCTTCAGGAAGATTGCGGTATTCCAATTTTAATTCAGTAAAAAAAATGTCCCCCTTGTCAAAATGATTTTTGTAATAATGTCTTATATTATTGAGGGCGAGTTCCTTGTTGTAAACATAAAGATAGACCCAATAAGTATTATCAGTTTCAGGTAACAAATCACAATCATCAAAATAGCCGTTTCCTGTTCCTTCAAGATTTTCTGGTATTTCATTATTAAAGTCATAGGCTTCTCTTTTCTCCGCCGTAATATTATCTAAGTTTATACCAAGCTTTACCCGATAGGTTTTCGGTATATGATTGTAGATTATTCGTTTCATATCTAAGTAATCATATAACCAACTTGTAGCCGCAGCTTCTGATTTGAAGTATTTAATAAGCCGCTCTTCAATTATACCAACCTCTCCTGATGAAATGTATACATAGTAGTTCTCTTCTACGGCTTCAGGAGTAGCATCCATTTGAGCATAAAGAAAGTAAGTCTTATCCCCTTTATATCTGAATAATTTTTTAAATAATTTCATGTTAAAAATTTTATGGTAGATCTTTTACTCAAATTAAAACGTATCTGCTCTTATTTTTCCAGCTTACAAAGCAAAATTATATTTTTCTTTTTCTTTCAGGAATTGCAACTGGACTTTCATGGATTTTTTATTTCAAAGCATTACAACTAGGAACCGTATCTCAAGTAGCCCCGGTAGATAAACTGAGC
>JBDTJJ010000095.1:0-4601 GCA_039935895.1 Bacteroidia bacterium
AATGGAAACTGCTATAAAGAAAGCTAAAGAATATGGCGTAGTTATTGTTTTAAAAGGACATAAAACACTTGTAACATTTGCAGGGAAGTCTTATATAAATACAACAGGAAATGCAGGACTTGCAAAAGGTGGCTCGGGTGATGCGCTTACAGGAATTATTACTTCTTTTTTAGCTCAGGGTTACGAACCTTTTAATGCAGCCAAACAAGGAGTATATATTCATGGACTGGCAGCAGATATTGCGTTGAAACACCAAAGTATGGAAAGCATGCTTATAACCGATGTTATAGAATGTTTAGGAAAGGCATTTGAGCACCTTATGAAATAATTTTAAATTTTTAAAATAGAAATTTCTAAATAAGAAATAGCCTACCTAAAAAATGCTAATTAAGATTAAGGATTTAATTTGTCGGAATAAACTTTAAGTGAGGACTAGAAAAATAATTGTTTCTTTTTGTAAGAAGTAAGTCACAACCTTGCTATTTGGTTAAACATAAGTTTAGTATTTTTGTTTGCTTGAAAAAAACAGACTTGCCATTTAACCCTTTTGATATTGATTTACCGGTTACCGAAATTATTGCCGAGGTACAAACGCAACTAAATTTAGGTAACACATTACTTGTTAACGCTCCACCAGGGGCAGGCAAAAGCACATTACTACCTTTGGCACTTTTTGAAGAAACTTGGTTGCAAGGTAAAAAAATTATTATGCTTGAACCAAGGCGCTTAGCCGCAAAAACCATTGCATGGCGTATGGCATCTTTGCTAAACGAGGAAGTTGGGCAAACGGTTGGCTATCGTATACGAATGGATACTAAAGTTAGCAAGCAAACAAAAATAGAAGTAGTTACCGAGGGTATTCTTACCCGCATGTTGCATAGCGATAATGCGTTAGAAGAAGTAGGCTTGGTTATTTTTGATGAGTTTCACGAACGCAATTTACAAGCCGATTTAGCAATGGCTTTATGTCGCGAAGCTCAACAAGTGCTACGCCCTGATTTGCGAATTTTAATTATGTCGGCAACATTAAACATGCCGCAATTACAACAATTATTAAAGGCGCCACTTATTGAAAGCAAAGGCAGGCAATACCCAGTAGATATTATTTATGCAGGTGAAGCGGATGAAACGCTGTTGCCTGAAATAACTGCGCGCGCTGTGATTAAAGCTGTTAACGAAAACCCAGGAGATGCTTTAGTCTTTTTACCTGGCGAAGCAGAAATAAAAAAATGTGCAGATATATTGAGTTCCTTATTAAACGATTTTAAAATACATCCTTTATATGGTCAGTTACCGCAGCAAGAACAACACGCAGCAATTTTCCCTAACAAACAAGGTAAACGAAAAATTGTACTAGCAACTTCTATTGCAGAAACCAGTTTAACTATTGAAGGAATAAAAATTGTTGTAGATAGTGGTTTTGCTCGTACATCTCGTTTTGATGTAAAATCAGGTTTATCAAGATTAGAAACTATACGTATTTCAAAAGATGCAGCCGACCAACGTGCAGGGCGTGCAGGGCGGTTAAGCGCCGGTGTGTGTTATCGTTTATGGACTAATGCTACACATAATCGTTTAGCCGAACATCGCATACCCGAAATTATGGAAGCTGATTTAACTTCTTTATTATTAGATATGGCTAAGTGGGACGTAAGCGATATCAATCAACTTACTTGGTTAACACCACCTCCAAAAGCCTTGTTAAATCAAGCTTCAGAAACCTTGCATCAAATAGCTGCTTTAGAAAAAAATCGCATTACAGAACATGGCAAACAAATACATCAATTGGCTTGTCACCCGCGTATAGCACACATGTTGCTAAAGGCAGAAACCATAGAGATGAAACAATTGGCTACAGATATTGCAGCTTTGTTAGAAGAGCGAGATCCTTTGCCGCGTGATAGTGGTATTGATATTAATTTGCGCATTGAGGCTTTAAGACGTGCAAGAAATAATAACAGCAGTGGAAATAAGTTTGCACGGATAGAAAAAAACGCAGCATCGTACCGTAAACTTTTACAAATAGAAGTTTCTAATGCAGTGTATGATGCGTATGATGCCGGACTATTACTTGCGTTTGCTTATCCTGAACGAATAGCTTCGGCAAGGCCGGGAAATAATGCACCTTTTCAATTAGCTAATGGAAAAATAGCAACCGCAGGACATAAAGATGATTTAGCACATGAGCCTTGGTTAGCAGTTGCTAATATGGATTTGCGCGATGGTTTAGGAAAAATATTTTTAGCTGCGCCACTAAATCCAAAAGATTTAATTAGCATGGTACGAGAGCAAGACACCATTATTTGGGATACACGTAAAGGCGGATTACTTGCCAATAAAGAATTAAAAATTGGAAGTATTGTTTTAAAATGTAAACCACTTTTAAAACCTAACGAAGAACAACGCATAGCGGCTATTTGTAAAGCACTTGAAAAAGAAGCAACGAGTTTATTAAACATTAACGAAAAATTTACTCAGCTACAAAATCGCATATTAAGTTTACGTTTATGGAACGAGCAAGATGCGTGGGCCGATGTAACAAGCGATACACTTTTTGCAAACGCACAAATTTGGTTAGCTCCATATTTAACAAACGTAACCGAACCTGAAGATTTAAAACGTATTGATTTAGCCGAAGCCTTATTAAGTAGTTTAGATTATGAAAAACAAACTGCACTACAACAATTGGCACCTACTACTTTTGAAGTGCCAAGCGGTTCTAAAATAGCAATAGAATATTTTGCGCATGGTGCAATCCCAGTGTTGTCAGTCCGTTTACAAGAAGTATTTGGTTTAAGCAACACACCTACACTTAATCACGGGAAAATAAAAATGAATTTACATTTGTTATCTCCCGGTTATAAACCTGTGCAAGTAACTAATGATTTAAAAAGTTTTTGGGATAATTTGTATCACGAAATAAAAAAAGAATTACAACGCAGGTATCCTAAACACGCTTGGCCCGATGATCCATGGACTGCCACTGCAGTAGCAAAAGGAAGAAGTAAAAAATAAAACCAACCAATAATTATATTTAAGTAAACGAGATAATGAAAAGAAGAGAGCACTTTTTTTTCTTCCATTTAAGTATTTTCCGAGTTAAGATCTTTTACTTAAATAACTTTGTTCGATACCTAGTAAATCTTTACTTGTATTCCATAAATCGAGTGATTTTTTCAAATCGTGAGATTCATCTGATGAGGCAATCATTTCCTCTCTATCAAAATACTTTCGGGTTACATTTTCGTACTTTGATGAAATAAGTAATTCTGCTAAAATACCACCAGATTTTTTTGGATTACTAACCGCTCCTTTCGCAAAAAATGGCAATAAATATTTTAAAAATAATTTTCGCAATAGTTTTTTGTTTAATCCGCCAAGCCCAGTATCTGGCATTAAGCCAGGATTAAACGCATTAACGGTTATGTTATCGAACCCATTTAATGGTAAACGCAGAGCCAATTCGTAGGTGTACATTAAAAGACATAGTTTACTGGTTGAATATTTTTGGCTTCCAGAATTTTTAATTGGTTCTAAAAATTTTTCAGGATAAGCAAGTGCCTTTGCATTTTTAAAATCTGGTCGGAAAGATTTCATTGCACCATCATTTCTATGTAGTTCACTACTCACAAATAATATACGAGCAGGTTTATTTAGTTGTGTCAATAATAGATTTATAAGTAAAAAATGACTCAAACAATTAACCTGAAATGTTGTTTCAATGCCATCTTCTGTTATAGAAACTTCATCTGATAATGAAACCCCAGCATCACAAATAATTCCATGAAGCGGAGGAAATTCTCTTTGGGTAAATTCATCAACAAAATTTCGAACTGATTTTAAAGAAGAAAGATCTAGTAATAAAAAATCAATATTGTTGTTGCCCGTTTCTTTTTTCATTCTTTCGGTAGCCTCTTTTGCTTTTTGAGGATTTCGACAAGAAAGTACCACGAACCAATGACCTTTTTGCTGAGCTATATGTTTTGCGCAAGCATATCCCAAGCCTGTATTAGCGCCTGTTATTATAACGCTTTTTAAATTTCCGTCTTTTTCCATTATTGAATTTGGACTGTTTGTTGAAGATTTTTAAGGTTAAATCCTTTTTCTTTTAGACGAGAAATTATTTTTTCGTAAATATCTTTTTTTATCTCCGGCGTTCTCGAAAGTATCCATAAATATTTTTTGTTTGGATGGCTAACAACAGCATACGTGTAATCATCTGCCAAATCAATTATCCAATATTTTGCTCTAAATGGCCAAAAAAACTGAACTTTTAATTTTGCATTACCAGAGTTTTTTTCAACGAAAGCTTTTCCTTTTATGTATGACTCTTTTCCTTTTATACTATCTTTATTACATCTGTTCTCTACAATAACATAATCTTTATCAGTTAACGTATATTCGGCAGTGGTGCAATGACAGCCTTTCTGAAAACGTTGTGGGTAAGAAGCTATTTCATACCATTTACCTGAATATTTTTTTAGATCAACAAAAGGAACTGTTTGCATAGTTTGTGATTTTGTAATTATACTTGTTACAAATATAAAACAGATTAAAAAAAAAGTGTCTTAATATTTCGCATACTTTATTATTTGGATTTT
>JBDTJJ010000096.1:0-3017 GCA_039935895.1 Bacteroidia bacterium
CAGCCGAAGAATTAAAACAACCCTTATACAGATATATTGGCGGTGTAAATGCAAATTTATTGCCAATACCAATGATGAATATTTTAAATGGCGGTGAACATGCCGATAACGGAATAGATTTTCAAGAGTTTATGGTTATGCCTGTGGGTGCCGAAAGTTTTTCGGAAGCGTTGCGCATGGGTACCGAAGTTTTCCATCACTTAAAAGCAGTATTAAAAAAACAAGGTCTATCAACTAACGTAGGCGATGAAGGCGGTTTTGCTCCCAATATTAAATCGAATGAAGATGCCATAAAATACGTGCTGCAAGCCATAGAAATGGCAGGTTATAAACCCGGCGAAGATATTTATATTGCTTTAGATCCTGCTGCTTCTGAATTTTATGATGCTGAAAAGAAAATTTACAAATTCAAAAAATCAACCGGCGATGAATTAACTTCATCTCAACTAGTTGATTATTGGGCTGATTGGGCAAAAAAATATCCTATTATTTCTATTGAAGATGGTTTTGCAGAAGATGATTGGGCAGGTTGGAAAGGCATCAGCGATCGTTTAGGTAATGATATACAATTAGTTGGCGACGATTTATTTGTAACCAACGTAAACCGTTTGGTAGAAGGTATTAACCAAGGCGTTGCAAATTCTATCTTAGTTAAAGTAAACCAAATTGGTACGCTTAGCGAAACTATTGAGGCTGTACAATTAGCGCAAACACATGGTTATACTTCGGTTATGAGTCACCGTAGTGGCGAAACAGAAGATACTACCATTGCAGATTTAGCAGTTGCTTTAAGCTGCGGACAAATTAAAACAGGTTCTGCTTCTCGCAGCGATAGGATTGCCAAATACAATCAGTTATTGCGTATTGAAGAGCAACTTGGTAACAATGCTCGTTTTTTAGGTAGTAGTTTTAGATTTGCGAAATAGGTATAAAGTACGCTAGAAAAAATACTCGTAATTATTTGTTAACTAAATACAAATACTTTTTTTACATTTACTACTAATATAATTTTGTAAAACATTAAATCACTTTAAAAAACAAACGTATGAAAACATTAAAAATTTCAATTATTGCTTTGCTAATGTTAGTTGGCAATGTTATTTTGGCACAAGAAGGACCAAAAAAAACAGCTGAACAAAGAGCAACTGACCAATCTAAAAGGTTGACTACCGAATTAGGTTTAAACGCCGATCAGCAAAAAAGTGCTTACACGCTTGCTTTGCAACATGCGCAACAACAAGATGCTGATAGAGCAAAAAACAAAGACGATAAAGAAGCTATGAAAACTGCACGCAAACAAAACAGAGACAATTTTGATGCAGGTTTGGCTAAAATTTTAACCGCAGACCAAAACACAAAATATAAACAACTTGCAGAAAATGATAAAGCTAAACATAAGCAAGGTGGTGGACAATAAACTATTTTAAATTTAATACACAAAAAAATCCCGAATAATTTTATTCGGGATTTTTTGTATTTAATAGGTTTAATAATTAAAATCAGGTTGCTCTGGCAAGGTATATTTTCTGCCTGCATTTAACTTTTGTAGATATGCCATTAAAGGTTTAAAATACTCAAGCATTGGCTTTGCCGAAAAATCTTGTCCGATACTTTTCTTTAAATGTTCTCTCCAATCAACGCTGGCACCGGGTTTCATAACGGCTTGTAAAAACGCACCTACTTCTTTATTACCCCAATAATTGGTAGCGTGAGGATCTTGTTTTAAAATATCTTGTGCAATGTGTTGGTGAAACTGAAATAACAAAACATTGCTCATACTATAATCATAATACTGCGCAGCATCATCATTAATATGTGTTTTAGTTGCTGCATCGCAATATTCTTCGCCACGTTCTTCATTAGGCACAATACCCTGAAAACGTTTTACCAAACTCCACCATAGTTTGTTGTATTGATCTGCTGGTAAATTTTTAGCATATAAATTATATTCAAACTCGGTCATCGTACCGCTTCCCCAAGGAATATGAACTGCATATTGCAATGCTTCTTTCAACAACATAAGCGTGTCGTTAGTTTTCAAATTTTTATCCATCATACCTAAACCTTGTAAAAAAGGTTTTTGTAAAGATGCCATTCCCATCATGGTACCGAAAGCTTCATGATAAGCACGATTAGCACCACTGCGCAATACAATTGGCACATCAGGGTTGCTGTAAGATTGATAATAATAAATATGACCAAGCTCATGTAAAGCTGTAGCCCACCATTCGGTATTGGGTACAACGCTCATTAATGAACGTACATCTTTATCATTATCTATATGCCAAGCCGAAGCGTGTGTGTTCTTTTTATAATCTGCCCCTGCTGGAACGGGATATAAACTTGAACGTTCCCAAAAAGTTGCAGGCAATGCATCAAAGCCTATGCTTTTATAAAACTCTTCGCCTTTTTTTACAATCCATTCTGCACCTTGTTGTTTTAGGTATGGATCTAAATCAAAACCTTTAACTTCTACAAGCTGCGACCACTCTTGTCCCCAACGATTAGGTAACCAATGTGCCGGAATATAGTCAGGAACGGGTTTGTTATATTTTTTAGCTAACTCGTAACGAGCCCAAGTATGTAACTCACGGTATAAAGGCCAAATGTCTTTAATCATTCCGCGCGTAGTTGCCATTAACTCATCGGTACTCATTCCATATTCAGAAGCTTGGTATGCAAAAAAATCAGGATAGCCAAGTGGTTGTACAGATTTATTACGTAAGTCGCGCAAGTTAACCAAGCCACTTTTTAAAACTTTACCAACCTCTTTGCTGGCTTGCCAAACAGCTAACCTTTCTTTTTCGTTAGACGATTTTTCTAAAGTACCATCAATGTCGTTTGGTGTTATTTCTTTTCCATTTAAAGTGAATTTAAATCCATACAATAAACCAGTTTGTTTATTTTGCGCAGCAATTTTTTGTTTTACAATATCACCGGCTGCTTCGGGGTTTGCACCTGCATTAAAAATAATAGCCTTTAATTGGCGAACCTGCAAATCATTTAATTGCAACGTA
>JBDTJJ010000097.1:0-4392 GCA_039935895.1 Bacteroidia bacterium
AAAATGATACCGATAAAAAAATAATTATTGATTTGGCTGTGCCGGTTGATGTGCATCCGCAAGTGCTTAAAAAACACAATATAGATTATGTTTCGGTAACTGATATTAAGAAGCAAGCCAAGCAAAACATTATTTTGCGCAAAAAAGAAATTAAAATTTGCGAAGAAATTATCATAAAAAAAACACAGGAATTTGCAGGCATTTTACACGAGCGTACTATTGAACTTGCCTTTGGAGAAATACCTCAAAAAATAAAAGAGATAAACAATTTAGCCTTAACCGAAGTATTTGCAAAAGATGTAAATGTGTTGGACGAAAATTCTCGTCAAACGGTTGAAAAAATAATGAGTTATCTCGAAAAAAAATACAACGCAGTTGCCATTACGACGGCTAAAAAAGTTTTTCTACAAGAAAAATAATTCCGGTTTTTTATTTAAAAAAGTATTTAGGAATCTTTTTACAAATTAATTTGCGTTACAGCACTGTTTCCATCTTTAACTGTAATTAAAAATACATGGTCTTCAACGCCATGGCTATGATGTATAATAATTATTTTGCCATCACCTTTTTCTATTTTTTGATCTGTGATATACGTTTTTAATTTTTCTGAAAATGTATCGTAAATAGTTTTATCATTTTCATTTTTACCGCTTAAACCTACCGGAAATACTTCTAAGTCTTTTTCGTTTTCATCTCCGGGCAATACCATAAATACAAAAGGTCCGTCAAGTATTTTACCATTTTCAATGTAATGAGCAATTAAAGGTTTCTCTAGGTTTTTAACCCATGCTAGCTTTTGTTCTCCTTCGGTAGCAGCTATCTCAGCGTTTTTAACTGATTTTTTTATTAATTTTTTCATTCGTAAAATGGCATTTTTTTAAGTTATAGTTTGGGATAAATTAAATCGCAAAAATAGTTACGCTTTAATTTTTTCGCCATAATGTTGCGCACGGGTACGTTGTACATCTTCGCTATTTAAAAATTCATCATAGCTGCAAACCTTATCTATCATGCCTTTTGGCGTAATTTCAATAATTCGATTTGCAATGGTTTGTACCAATTGATGATCATGTGAAGTAAAAAGAATAGTGCCTTTAAAATCTGTCATTTCATTGTTTAAAGCAATAATAGCTTCCAAATCTAAGTGATTGGTTGGCTCATCAAGCATCAATAAATTAGCGCTAAGCAACATGGTTTTAGATAACATGCAACGCACTTTTTCTCCACCCGAAAGAACAGTTGAGCTCTTTAATGTTTCTTCGCCGGTAAATAGCATTTTACCTAAAAACCCACGAATAAATGTTTCATCTTTATTGGTAGAATATTGTCGCAGCCAATCAATTAAATTATTATCGCCTTCAAAATATTTATGATTTTCGTTAGGCATGTAGGCTTTAGTAATGGTTGTTCCAAAAAGATAAGTGCCTTTATCGGCAGTTTCTTTTTCGTTTAAAATTTGAAACAATGTAGTAATGGCAAGTTGGTTTCGGCTGACAAAAGCAATTTTATCTCCTTTGCGAACATTGATGTTTATGTCCTTTAACAACACACCTTCTTCGTTCGATTTAGCCAGGTTTTCTATATGTAAAATTTGATCTCCTGCTTCGCGTTCTTGTTTAAAAATAATAGCCGGATATTTACGTGTAGAAGCCGGAATATCATCAACAGCCAATTTATCTAATAATTTTTTCCTGCTGGTTGCCTGACTAGATTTAGAAGCATTAGCCGAGAAACGCGCAATAAATTCCTGCAATTCTGCACGCTTATCTTCTGTCTTTTTGTTAGAATCAGAGCGTTGTTTTAATTTCAACTGACTCATTTCGTACCAAAAACTATAGTTACCACTGTAGGTAGAAATTTTACCGAAATCTATATCGCAAATACTGGTACAAACGGCATCTAAAAAGTGCCTATCGTGACTAATAACAATTACCGTGTTTTGAAAATCGGCTAAAAAATCTTCCAACCAATTAATGGTTTCAGCATCCAAATCATTGGTAGGCTCATCCATTAATAAAATATCCGGGTTTCCAAAAAGAGCCTGCGCTAATAAAACGCGTACTTTTTCTTTACCCGTTAAATCTTTCATTAAACGATGATGAAAAGATTCGCCAATGCCTAAACTGCCTAATAGTTGCGCAGCATCGCTTTCGGCATTCCAGCCATTCATTTCACCAAATTCGGCTTCCAGTTCAGATGCTTTAATGCCATCTGCTTCGCTAAAATCGGCTTTGGCATAAATAAGTTCTTTTTCTTTTATGATGGCGTGTAACTTTTTGTTGCCCATAATAACGGCATCCATTACGTTGTATTCATCAAACGCAAAGTGATTTTGACTTAAGACACTCATACGTTGTCCTTTTGGAATATCAATAGTGCCTTTATTGGCTTCTATCTCGCCCGACAAAATTTTCATAAACGTAGATTTACCAGCGCCATTGGCACCAATAATGCCATAGCAATTGCCCGGCGTAAATTTTAGGTTTACTTCATCAAATAAAACGCGTTTTCCGTATTGTAGGGTAACGTTACTAACTGTAATCATGGCTTTTAAAAATAAGGGCGCAAAGGTAACATTTTTTTAGGTTTTATTTTGGGCGTTCCGCTGATTTATTCATTCGTTTTCACTGTTTTAAATAGGAATTCATCAATGCTGAAAAAGCATTTCAGCGGCGGGCTTTCCACTTCAATCTTTTTCGATTACAAAAAAGTATTTCCGTTGCAATCCCTAACGCAAATAACACAAAAGTTAAAAAAACTTCAGATTTGATAAAAATTGTTAATTTAGCATAAAATATAAATCATGAAAAAAAAATACTTTTTAATTATTGCTTGTTTAACTATTTTAGGGTTTGTAGGGCAAGCACAACCAACTATAAGCAGTATAGTTGTAAGTGGTGCAACAATTAATACCTCTGGTGGTGTTGCCCCTGCGGGATTAATACCAAGTTGCTCTACAACGCCAAGTTTTATGGTAAATGCAATTGGGGCATCTACTTATAGCTGGACGGTTACAGGAGGAGGTACTGTTTTTTCACCTACTAGTGTGTCAACTAATATAAACCTTACTAATGCTATTACTTATACTGTTACCTGCGTAGTTACAAATTCATTAAGCATAAATAGTGCGCCATTTAGTGTTATAGTAACTGTAAGCCCGCTACCAATGTTAAATGCTACTCAATCAACATTATGTTCAGGAACTTCAACAAGTTTATCAATAACACCAGTACCTACAGGATCAATAAACTGGGCACCTTCAGTTAATGGTACTGGCGCTACAGTTGCAACTTTTCCTCTTACAAGTAATACTACATATACAGCAACCATTTCGCCAGCTGCGCCATATAACTGTGTTATGCCTACCCTTACAACAACAATAACGGTAATTGCTTCGCCAACGTTAACAATTGCTGCAAGCTCTAATACAATATGTGCAGGCGCTTCTACTATATTAACAGCCTCAGGGGCGAGTACATATACATGGAATACAGGGGTGGTTAATTCAACAAATACCGTTAGTCCGGGTAGCAGTACAGTTTATACCGTAACGGGTACAAATGCAAATGCTTGTGTAAATACTGAAACAACAACCGTAACAGTTAATGCGCCACCAACACTTGCATTAAATTTTACAAATCCTCCTTGCTTTGGCTTATGCAATGGCTCGGCTACGGTAACTGTTATAGCCGGAAATGGGCCTTATACCTATTATTGGCCGTCAATTGCAATTACTACCCAATCGGCAAACAATTTATGTCCAGGCTCATATTCTGTTAAAGTTACAGATGTCAATAACTGCATCAATACTTCAACAATAACCCTCACTCAACCACCACAAATTAATGCAAGTGCTTCTGCAGCACCAAGTGTAGTATGCGCAGGGCAAAATACTGTTTTATCTGCTTCAGCAACTGGAGGTTCAGGCGGATATAGTTATACCTGGCTTGCTCCATTGTCGGGCACGGCAAGTAGCATAGTTGCTTCGCCTACCGTAAATTCAACATATTCTGTTTCTATAAGTGATGCTAATGGTTGCACAGCTGCAGCTAATGTATCTATAACTGTTAATGCTTCACCAACAGTAACAGTAAATAATGCAATTTCTATATGTGCCGGAGCTAATGCAACTTTAACAGCTTCGGGTGCTTCAAACTATAACTGGAACACAGGTGGAAATACATCAGTTATTACCGTAAGTCCTACTGTAACTACTACATATACGGTTACAGGTACAAATGGTGCATGTGCTGATGTTAAAACAACAACGGTAACTGTATATCCTACGCCTATTTTAACTGTTAATAGTCCTACGGTTTGTTCTGGTAGTTCGATTACTATAATTTCCACCGTTACAAACGGCACAGCTCCTTATTCTTATTTATGGACGGG
>JBDTJJ010000098.1:0-2932 GCA_039935895.1 Bacteroidia bacterium
TTTAAAAACAAAAAGGCTCTTTTAAAGCCTCTTAGTTTTGCTCCTCGGACTGGACTCGAACCAGTGACCCCATGATTAACAGTCATGTGCTCTAACCAGCTGAGCTACCAAGGAATTGTTTTTATTCTTTCGAATTGGGCTGCAATATTACTATCATTTTTAGAAATATGCAAATTTTAAACTAAAAAATTATGTTTAAATCTTTGAAAAGAAATTTATCTATTTACTAATTTTAATTTACTAAGGTTATTTTTCCTATACATGGCTTGCCATCTACCCTAATAATATAAAAATAATTACCACTATTTAATTTTGTGGCTTGGGTATTTTTTCCATCCCAGTTTATTTGATGTGTACCTTCATTTTCATATCCATTATAAAGGTTTTTCACACAAATGCCATTCATATTGTAAATATCTATACTGATTTTTGCCGCTTTATCTAAGGTATATGCTATAGTTAATGTGTGTTGAAACGGATTAGGATAAGCGTAATTATTTATATGACTTGCAAAAATTAGATTTTGTTTAATAGAGGTAGCTAATAATGAATCGGTTGATAGTAAAGAATCCACATTAATTAATTCATCACCCCGCTGATAATTAATATATTCAAACGCATCCGTTAACATCTCGTCCGAACTGTTTTTCCCATAATAAACATTAATAGGTGGGCTGTTAGGATTATTAGGATTATTGCTTGTATTATCATACGTATGTTTTGCGTACAATGTGTGAGACAAAGGAATTTTAACCAAATGCCTAAATGTATAATATCCTTGAAAATCAAAATCCCAATTATTTATTTTAACTAATGGAATTGTATCAAGAGCTGTGTATGCGTAACTTAAAATACTTTTACACAAATAATGAGAGTGTGGAAATACAGAAAAAATTGACATTTGCATGGCTAAACTTCCACTAACCGGAAATTGTGCTGAAAATGGGGCTATTGTATTAGCCATAACAATTAACTTATTATTTTTAATTTCGGCTGTAAGGATGGGTCTAATGCCCTGTGTGTTTTGTGGATAAAAATAAAGTCTTATTTTAGTACTATCAGTTTGTCCGGCTGTACCAGCAGGATAATGTATATTAAGCATAATATTAGAACCTGCTTTAATTTTCATTCCCATTTTTAGTTGCGTACTCGATGGAAAAACACAAGGGTTTCCGCCAGGAGCATATCCGCCAAGCAATATTCCGCTACTCGAAAAACAATTTCCACCAGTATTACTTGTTTGTGTACCTGTAGTATCAATATTAACAACTACATGATGCACAATAGATGGGTTACCTGCCACTATTTCAAATGCCCTAATAGTATAATCTTGCGTTAATCCGGTTGGCAAGGCAAAGCTTACATGGCTATCAGTTGTTGATGCATTACTTACAAAAGTGGGTATTTTAAGTTCTAAACTTGGCACTCCGTTTAGCTGATATCTACTATAAGTTGGAGGAGAAGGCACTAATGTGGTATCTCCGGCAGGTGCGCCACTTGCAATCCAATTTAATATAGATGTTTTTTCTGCCTGTGTTATAATATGCTCTTCTGCAAAACGTGTATAAGTAGTGTCTGGATGCCAAGGCGGCATATAACCCGAGTTAAGATAAGCCGTAATAGTGGATTTGTTGGCCTGTACCTGATTATAGCCCAAAAGAGATGCGCCATGACTATATTGATTATGACAACTTGTACAACGACTATAAAAAATTGGTGCAACATCTTTATATGTTACTTGCGCCATACCTACAAAGGGTAGAATAATGGTGAAGAAAATTAATACGACGCTTTTTTTCACTAAAAAATTAAATTCCGCCAAACTAAATCATTAAAAAAAAAGCATCCAAACATATCTTGTTAAATAAAGTTCAGTTTTTGCGTTAATTATACAAGTGGTAAAAAAAGCCTTATGAATGCGTTTTTAAATTCTATTTTCACTAAACAAAATCATTACTCACCCAATCCTTTTAACATTCTACTTATTTTTAGAATTATGCAAATTTTTGATTAAAAAAACTTAAGTTTAATACAATTATATCACAAGTAATATTCTAACTCGTTATACCCAAAATTAAACCAAGTGATTGAAAAAAGAACTTCTGTACGGATTATTACCTATTAACGTTTGGAATTTCAGCGAAAAGCCGACGAAGGACGCCAAGAAGTGGTAAAAAACTGATGAAACTGTTAAAATTTAAAATAAAAGTTAAAAATAAATTCTATTCATCTTTTTGCCGAGATATATGCAATATAATAATACTTTTGACACAAATTTAAACCAACAAAATAAAGAAAAAATGAAAAAACAATTACTTACACTTGCACTTGGTGTAGCTGGCCTTGGTGCATTTAGCCAATCAACAGTTTGGCAGCCTTATAACTCAAACGTAGCTCCAAATACTTATATTCAACACTTAAGCGTTGTTGATACAAACGTGGTTTGGGGTTTAGATGGTAACTTATATAATATGTTTACCAGAACAATTGACGGATCAAACTTTCATGCGGGTAAATTTAACCCAGATACAAATACGTTTCAGGCAGCAGGTATTTCGGCTGTAGATGCTAACACTGCATTTGTTGCTTCGTTTGCTAAAGCAGGCGGACAAGGACAATTAGTAAAAACAACTAATGGCGGTTCTACTTGGAATAGTGTTTTAACCGGCACAATGTACAGTGGTGCATTAGCTTTTCCTGATTGGGTTCATTTTTGGGATGCAAACAACGGTATCATTTTTGGTGACCCAGATGGAAACAATGCTACCAATAAATTTGATATGTTTGAAATTTACCGTACACATAATGGTGGTACTACTTGGACTCAGGTAGATAGCTCTAAAATGGATGCGCCTCTTAATGCTGATGCAGGTTTTTCAAGCTCATTTGCAGTTTATAAACATTTTTTATGGGCCGGTACTTATAACGGTTT
>JBDTJJ010000099.1:0-3263 GCA_039935895.1 Bacteroidia bacterium
ATTATCCGTATTTTAATGAAACAGAAAAAGATATTTTTATTAAAAATGTTGGTATTGTTGAGCGAAGAGTAGCTCCGCCTGAAATAACAACCTCTGATTTGTGTTTTGCCGCCGCCGAAAAATTATTAGCCCAGTTAGCTTGGGATAAACAAGAAATAGAATGCTTAATTTTTGTATCACAATCGCCCGATTATTTTTTACCAGCCACCAGCATTATTTTACAACATCGTTTAGGGTTAAATAAAAACACGATGGCTTTTGATGTAAACTTAGGCTGCTCGGGTTATATATACGGCTTGCAATTATTATCAAATTTAATTTCAACAGGGCAAATAAAAAAAGGTTTGTTATTGGTTGGAGATAAATCAACCTTATCAACTCATATAGAAGATAAAAGTGCATATCCTTTATTTGGCGATGCAGGTTCTGCTACAGCATTAGTTTATGATAAAAGTGCAGCACCTTTATATTTTAATTTACAAAGTGATGGTAGCGGCGAGAATGCCATAAAAATTTTAGATGGTGGCGCGCGCAATTCAGTAAGACCAGATACGTTTGATATTGTGGAGGTTGACCCCGGTATAAAACGTAGTCGTAAACATTTAATTTTAAACGGAATTGATATTTTTAATTTTGCCTTAAAAGAAGTAGCACCTAACGTAACTAATTTGTTAACGTATTCAACTACCGAAAAAGATAGCATTGATTATTTTGTCTTCCATCAAGCCAATAAATTAATTAACGAAAGCGTTCGCAAAAAATTAAAAATTACCGAAACAACTAAAGTTCCTTATTCTATTGATTTGTTTGGTAATACAAGCTCAGCATCTATTCCGCTTACTATTATTTCTAAAATAAAAGATGAAGTGCAACATCAGCATAAAAAAATGTTGTTATCTGGTTTTGGTGTTGGCTATTCTTGGGGTTCTTGTTTAATAGATTTTGATGCTATTGTTTGTTGTAATTTATTGGAAATTTAAATGGATTTAGACGGCAAACATATTTTAGTAACGGGTGCTTCTTCGGGCATTGGCAGAGAGGTAGCTATTGAGGTTTCTAAACTTGGCGCCGTGGTAACCATAACCGGAAGAAACAAAATTGAACTCGAAAAAACATTTAATCAGCTACAAGGAAAAAACAACATTTCTATTGAAAGTGATTTGACAAAGGCAGTTGATATAAAAAAAATTAGTATCGAAATAAATCCTTTAGATGGTATTGTACATTGCGCGGGCATTGTAAAGCCCGTACCCGTTAAATTTATAAACGAGCAACAATTAGACGAGGTATTTTCTATCAACTTTAAATCGGTTGTGTTACTAAACGCACAATTACTTCAGTTAAAAAAAATAAATAACGAGGCATCTATTATTTTGCTTTCCTCAATATCCACACTTCATCCGTATTTTGGTGGCGCTATTTATATTGCATCTAAAGCGGCCTTAGAAGGTTACGGTAAAACATTGGCCTTAGAACTTTCAACCAAAAAAATACGTGTAAATATTTTACAACCTGCTATGGTAAAAACAGCTATTTATCAATCAACTATAGATGCGGCTTACAGTCAGGAAGAAATGAAAAAGTACGAAAGCCAATATCCACTCGGTTTGGGCGATGTAATGGATATTTCGAATGCAGTGTGTTATCTGCTTTCAAAAAAATCTAAATGGATAACAGGTACTTGCATACCAATGGATGGAGGTTTAACTTTAGGTAATTTAAAACCATAATATATGATTGATTTTTCTATTATCATACCAGTTTATAATTCGGGTAACTGCCTACAAAATACCGTTGATAAAATTCACGATACCATTCTAAAATTAAATAAAACCTATCAGCTTATTTTAATTGATGATGGCAGTAGAGATAATAGTTGGGATATTATAAAAAAAATTAAAACAGAAAAATTAAATGTAATAGGTATTAAACTTAGCAAAAATTACGGACAGCATAATGCTTTGCTTTGTGGTTTAGCCAATAGCACAGGCAACTACATTGTTACTATTGATGATGATTTAGAACAAGACCCCGAAGATATTGTAAAACTATATGAGTGTTTAACGAAAGGTAATTTTGATTTAGTTTATGGAATTCCTACAAATGTAAAACGTGGTTTTATACGTAATTTGGTAACATTTGTTTATAAACGAGTTTCGCGCATAGAAAATAAAAGTGCTGGAGAGGGCAGTAGTTTTAGAATATTATCAGCTACTTTAAAAGATAATTTAATAAAGCATAAAGGGGCTTTGTTTTTTTTAGATGAAATTGCTTTGTGGTACACCGATAAAATTGATTTTGTAAAAATTGAGTTTAAGAAATCTCAAAAAAATAATTCAGCCTACGGCTATTCTTCTTTATTCGATTTATCTTTACTTGTACTTTCGTTAAGTACAACTATGCCATTACGCTTGGTTAGGGTTATTGGTTTTTATATTGCAGGGTTTAGTGTTTTATTGGCCTCGTATCTAATTTTTAGAAAATTTCATAGCAATGTGCAAATGGGTTATACCTCTTTAATGGTAGCTATATTATTTAGTACAGGCGTTATTACAGCAAGCTTAGGTGTTATAGGCGAGTATGTTGGTAATTTAATAGCACTATCTAACAACAAACCATCTTACGCTATTAAAGAAAAAATATGATAGCCGAACAATACGGAGTAAGATACTTACGCGTTACCAAATGCGATTTAGAATTGATACGTTATTGGCGTAACCAGCCATTTATTAGAGATACTATGCAGTTTAAAGAATACATTACGGCTGAAATGCAAGCCGCTTGGTTCGAAAAAATAAATAACAAATACAATTATTATTTTATTGTAGAAATTGATAATAAAAAAATTGGGTTAATTAATTGTAAGGATACGGAACCTAATACTAAAGTTGCCGAAGGTGGTATTTTTATTTGGGATAAAACCTACTGGGGTACGCCTATACCTGTGTTTGCATCTTTAACTATGCTTCAATGTATTTTTGAAATATTTAAATCTGGCGATGCTTCCATTGTTACCGTATCTAAAGAAAATAAACGCGCCCTAACATTTAATAAAATATTAGGCTATACATTGCTTGATAATAATAAAGACAACGAGTTTTTTAAATTAAGATTAACAAAAGAAGATTATTTTAAAAAGACAGTAAAACTTAAAAAAGCAGCCGAACTTTATTGCAACGGAAAAAAAGAATTAAAAATAATAGCTACCGAAAGCGATTTATTAATTGATGAAATAAATACTTACATACGCCAAACTAAACACC
>JBDTJJ010000100.1:0-5188 GCA_039935895.1 Bacteroidia bacterium
TGCAATCCCTAACGCAAATACACATTAAGCAAGTAATGTTATTCTAACAAAGTATATAAACTCAGTTAGTCAAATTCTAAAAAATATATTTGTCTCCAAACCACCAGTAAAATCAGGTAAACTAAAAATAAATAAAAATAAATTTGCATTTCAATATTTAATGTAGTTAACTTTGTACCGAATTAATTACCACCCTTTGTGCGTAATTAGTTTATCAAGAAGCGACGAGAGAATAGGCTCAACGAATCGCTGGCAACCAACTAAAAGAGGGTAAAACCTTTGGAAAACCGGTGCCAACTCCTACTTCGATGAAAAACGAAGAAAGATAAATTAAATTACAAAAAATGAAAAAGGCACAAAAACCAACCAAACAAAAATCACCAAACCAAACGCAGCAAATAAATTTTGCAGCAGGTAATTCATTTCAATCCCCAAACAATCTTCAACTGATGTGTTGCTGTATATGCTGTTGCGCATAACACAAGCATCTTGTAAACCTTAAAATTTATTGGTAAACAAAACAGCTTGGCTCAAGGAGACGTCTTTCGGCTATTCGTGTTTTTTTATTCAATCAATTCATATAAAAAATAAAATCTAAAAATTAATAAACAAAAATTAAAAAATTAAAACCATGAGCACACAAAATAAAAACTATCGTTTCGAAACATTGCAACTGCACGCAGGCCAACAAGCCGATCCAACAACAGGTTCACGCGCTGTACCTATTTATCAAACAACATCGTATCAATTTAAAAACAGTAAACACGCTGCCAATTTATTTGGGTTAAAAGAGTTTGGTAACATTTACACACGCATACAAAACCCAACCACCGATGTGTTTGAACAACGCATTGCTGCTTTAGAAGGTGGCGTTGCCGCACTGGCTGTATCATCCGGACAAGCAGCACAATTCATCGCACTAAATAATATTTTACAAGCCGGAGATAATTTTATTTCCACATCATTTGTGTATGGCGGCACATACAATCAATTTAAAGTTGCTTTTAAACGCTTAGGTGTAGAAGCGCGTTTCGCTAAAGGAGATGAAACCGAATCATTCGAAAAATTAATTGATGCAAAAACAAAAGCCATTTATTTAGAAACTATCGGAAACCCAAAATTCAATATTCCTGATTTTGAAAAAATTGCAGCGCTTGCTAAAAAAAATAACTTGCCGTTAATTGTAGATAATACATTTGGTGCCGCAGGTTATTTATTCCAACCACTAAAACATGGTGCAAATATTGTGGTTGCTTCTGCTACAAAATGGATTGGCGGTCATGGGACAAGCATTGGCGGAGTTATTGTTGATGGCGGAAATTATAATTGGGGTAATGGTAAATTTCCACAATTTACAGAGCCCGCAGAAGGTTATCACGGATTAAAATTTAATGAAGTGTTTGGAGAAAATAATCCACTCGGACTTCCAAATATTGCATTTATTATTCGTGCGCGTGTAGAAGGCTTACGCGATTTTGGAACATCACTTTCTCCGTTCAATGCTTTTCAATTAATTCAAGGTTTAGAAACATTGTCGCTTAGGGTTCAGCGTCACGTAGAAAATGCATTGGCTTTAGCAAATTGGTTAGAGCAACGTAACGAAGTTGAATATGTAAATTATCCGGGCTTAGAAAGTTCTCCATATAATAACTTGGCGAAAAAATATTTGCAAAATGGTTTTGGTGGTGTTCTTTCTTTCAAATTAAAAGATGGAAAAGCTGCGGCAGATTTTGTGGTAAATAATGTTGAGTTGGCGAGTCATTTAGCGAATGTTGGTGATGCAAAAACATTAATCATTCATCCGGCAACAACAACGCACGAACAACTAAGTGCCGAAGAACAAAAGGCTGCAGGTGTTGTTGCAGGTGTGTTGCGCGTATCGGTTGGTATAGAACATATTGAAGATATTAAAGCAGATTTGGAACAAGCGTTTGCCAAGCTCGCAAAAATTGAAAAAGAAGAGTTAGAATTATTATTAAACTAAAAACCATAAATCCCTCTTCAGAAATTGGAGAGGGATTTTTAAAAAAGAAACTATGAGCTACAACACATACACCTACAACAACGAGTTTATTTTAGAGAGTGGCGTATCGCTGCCGTCTATTGAAATTGCGTATCACACCTATGGGAAATTAAATAAAGCAAAAAATAATGTGATATGGGTTTGCCATGCACTTACCGCAAACAGTGATGTTTTTGATTGGTGGAATGGTTTATTTGGTGATAAAGATTATTTTAATCCGGAAGAATATTTTATTGTTTGTGCAAATAATTTAGGTTCTTGTTATGGTACAACCGGTCCGTTATCGTTCAATACAAATAACAACGCACCATTGTACTCGTACTTTCCAACTATTACCGTTCGTGATATGGTGAAGGCGCATGATGTGTTGCGCGAACATCTTGGAATAAAAAAGATACATACACTTATTGGTGGCTCACAAGGTGGGCAACAAGCTTTAGAATGGAATGTAGAAATACCTTCGTTATTTGAAAATTTAATTTTAATTGCAACCAATGCAAAACATTCTGCATGGGGAATTGCATTTAATGAAAGTCAGCGTTTGGCCATAAAAGCCGATAGAACTTATTTTTCTAACACAAATAATGGTGGCTCAAAAGGCTTATTGGCCGCTCGTTCTATGGCTTTATTAAGTTATAGAAATTATAATGCGTATGCTAATACACAATCGGAAACATCAAATGATAAAACAGAGGATTTTGCAGCAGCCTCTTATCAGCGGTATCAAGGTGAAAAATTAGTTTTGCGTTTTAATGCGTACTCGTATGTGGCTTTAACCAAATCAATGGATAGTCATAATTTAGGAAGAGATCGTATTTCGGTCGAAGCATCTTTGTTACGAATTACGGCAAACACTTTGGTAATCGGACTTACAACAGATGTTTTATTTCCTGTAAACGAACAACGTTTTATTGCAAAATATATTGGCAATTCTATCTACGAAGAAATTAATTCTACTTACGGACACGATGGTTTTTTAATCGAGACGAAAAAGATAACAGAAAAAATTAAAAGTTTTTTCAAGATTGTAGAGAGTAGAAAATCTCAACCTGTAAAATCTAATCAAGTGTTTACTATTTTAAATAATTAATAAAATGACAAAATTAAAAATTGGATTATTTGGTTTCGGCTGCGTTGGACAAGGCTTGTATGATGTACTTTCAAAGAGTAAAGGCTTTAAAGCTGATATTGTAAAAATTGGAGTGAAGAATAAAAATAAAACTCGCAGCATTGATAATAATATTTTTACGTACGATAAATTTGAAATATTAAACAACCCCGAAATAAACGTAATTGTTGAATTGATTGACGATGCTGAAGAAGCTTATAATATTGTTAAGCATGCCTTGAAAAGTGGTAAACATGTAGTAACTGCCAATAAAAAAATGGTCGCCACACACTTGAAAGAGTTAGTTGAGTTACAACAAAAACACAATGTGTCTTTATTGTATGAAGCATCCAGTTGTGGCAGTATTCCTATCATTCGTACGTTGGAGGAATATTATGATAATGAACAATTAAACAGTGTTAGCGGAATTTTTAACGGTACATCAAACTACATTCTTACCAAAACTATTTTTGAGAATTTAAGTTATGCTGATGCGTTAAAGCAAGCACAGGAACTTGGCTTTGCAGAAACCGATCCGACAAACGATGTAGCAGGATTTGACCCAAAATTTAAAGCGATCATTATTGCGTCACACGCATTTGGTTTGTTTACCACGCCTGATAAAGTTTTTAATTTCGGTATAGAAACATTAAGTACAAACGATATTGTTTATGCAAAAGAAAAACAAATGAAACTTAAACTAATTCCTACTATAAAAAAGCACGATGATGGTAGTATTTCTGTCTTTGTGCTTCCACAATTTGTTAACGCAAATAATTATTTATTTAATGTAGAAAATGAATTTAACGGTGTAATTGTTGAAGGAGTTTTTTCTGGAAAGCAATTTTTATCGGGTAAAGGTGCAGGTGGTCATCCAACCGGAAGTGCTGTATTATCAGATATTTCAGCGCTTTCGTATGGATATAGATATGAATATAAAAAACAAATTCAAAATAAAGAAGCTGTATTAAACAATGATGTACTCGTTAAAATTTATTTGCGTTACGAAGATGAAAATTTTATTAAACAATTAAATTTCACGGATATTTTAGTCAAACATAGCGCATCAACTTTTAAATACATTGTTGGGACTTTGCCCTTGCAAAAATTAATTCAGCATAAAGATTATATTGTAGAAAAAAACTTATTCATTGCTTTAACTGAAGATGCTGTCATTGAGTCAATAACAAATAAAGAAGCTATTTTAGCCGGACAACTTTTAGAAAAAGAATATGCAAGTAACTATTAAACATATTGATAATGAATATGGTTTTGAAGCCGAAAATGAAACAAAAAAAAGAATACACAAACTATGACTTTACATATGCAATTATTGGTAGCTGCAGTTGGTGGTTTAAGTATTACTGTTTGTCTATTTTTTTTATAATGCTTGTATTATCCGTAAAATAAATTTGCATAAAGTAAATACCCATTTCCAACTCTGTTAAATCAAGCGTTGCTTGTTTTGAATTATACCCTGAATAAAATTCTTTTATTTTACTTCCAATAATATCATACAGAATTATTTTCTTAATAATAGTTGTTGTTACTACTTGCACATTATTTATTACCGGATTAGGATAAATTAAAAGTTCTTTCGTAGAATTAAAATTAGTAATATCTGTAGTAGCGCAGGAATTTATTGTTACAGAATGAGATGCGTTGTTTGAACAACTATTTACATCGGCGTAACTGTATGTAAGCGTATATGTACCCGGACTTAACGAAGCCGGATAAAACACATTGCTCGTAATACCCGAACCACTATACGTGCCGCCGCTTGGGTTACCACCTGTTAAATTCAGGCTACCATTAGAAGAACACAGTGTGTCTGAAAAACCAAGACTAGTAAAAGTAACAACTGGTAAATTATTTACCACAACAGAAATTGTATTGCTATTTACAACGCAAGTGCCTGTAGAGGCCGTTAATGTATAAATACTTGTTGATGTTGGTGCTACTGTTATAGAGGATGAGTTAATTGCGCCGGGTAACCACATATAGGAATTGGCTCCGCTTGCCGTTAATGTTATACTGCTACCACTACAAATACTTGT
>JBDTJJ010000101.1:0-3286 GCA_039935895.1 Bacteroidia bacterium
ACTTCCTGCTTCTCTACGGAAACAAGGTGTGTAGCCGCAATTCTTAATAGGTAAATCGCTTTCTTTTAAAATAACATCACGATAGATGTTAGTAATAGGCACTTCGGCAGTTGGAATTAAATATAAATTATCTTCTCCCACAAAATACATTTGTCCTTCTTTATCAGGTAACTGTCCGGTACCATAACCGCTATCGGCATTAACCAAAATAGGCGGTTGTACTTCCATATAACCCGCAGCAATGGCTTTATCTAAAAAGTAATTAATAAGCGCACGTTGCAAGCGAGCACCTTTACCTGTATAAACCGGGAAACCCGCGCCGGTAAGCTTTACGCCTAATTCAAAATCAATTAAATTGTATTTAGTAGTTAATTCCCAATGCGGCTGAGCTTTATCGTGCAAAGTTGGTTTTTCTCCGTGTTCAAAAATGGTTTCGTTTTCTTCGGGCGTTTTACCTAAAGGAACGGTTGTGTTTGGTAAGTTAGGAACTTGGACTAACAAGTTATGAATTTCTTCTTCTTTAGCTTTTAAAACTTCATCAATTTGTTTTTCTTTTAGTTTTAAATCGGCAGTTTTAGCTTTAATGGTTTCAGCTTCTTCTTTTTTGCCGCTTTTCATTAGCTCGCCAACTTGTTTAGCAAGAGCATTTGCTTCTGCTTTTACTTCATCGCTTTCTTTTTGCGCATTGCGTCGTTCGGCATCTATATTAATAGCGTTAGTAATAATAGGTTCGGCATCTTTAAAATTTTTGATGGCCAATCGTTTTAAAACTTCTTCTTTGTTCTCTCTTATAAAATTTATTTGCAGCATAATTTTTTATCGTATTACTAAAATTTTGTTCAAAATTACTTTTTTATCAATAGTACATTGTAAAAAGTAATTGCCTTTTGCTAAATTGGCTAAATCAATTTTTTGATCATGTTCGCCTACTGATTGCGATTTTACTTTTGTAGTACTAACTACGCGTCCTTCATCTGTAAGCATTTGAAACTCCATATCCGATTCGTTTTGCAACGTATATCTAACAGTTAACACATCGTTAGCCGGATTAGGGAACGTACTTAACTCTGTAATTCCAGAAATACTCGTTATTCCAGCACTGGATTTATTTACATTCCATATAACGGAGTAAGTATGTAATGTTGGGTGCGTTGCAGATTTAGATAAAATAGTAGTATCGATTACGGTAATAGAAACCGTATTATTTCCATTTACAAAACTTGAGTTTGCTATAGTTGTTGAATCCACATTCATTACTTGCGTGTTACCGTTTAATTTCCATGTTCTTTTTAGAGTATTAGGAAGTGGTTTTAATAAAAATGATTTGAAAGTGATTGGTGAAGCCGTAGCCGTTATTGTTGAAGTATTTATTGGTGCAAAACTATCGATTGGATTTGTAAGCGAATGTATTTTTTCTATAAGAGCTTCTTCACAAACGGAACAAAATGGCGATCCCAAAAATTGCATTTTGCAATTTTGATGCGGCCTGTACCAACCCGATTGCGGAGAACTTGTACCATAAGGATAAACACCAATTGAATTTATACCAACCCAAGGCGCCCATTTTACCAGTGTTGGATTGCTTTGCGCAGTCATGTTAGGTTTTTCTATTGCGTAAGTAGGGCCCGCCCAATATTCGTCTGCCAAGCCTCCAAAAGTATGACCTGATTCGTGCGCAAAAATTTCATTTGAATTTGAGTTAATAGAAACGGTACAAAAGCCACCTCCAGATCCGCCATATTCGGTACTATTTCCAATTACAATAGGAAGATCGTAGTTTGGAAAATTAGCTGCTAAAACAGAATAAATTGTAGAAGAATTATTTGGAACAAGCAACCTGTGAATATTGTAATAATCAAATGCAGAGCCAAAATAATTATTTACGGATGAAACAGGAATAACAGGTTCTGTAACGTCGGTAGCGGTGCCCGGATGACTAACCCCTGATTGGACTGAAGGTACTTTAATTATAAAAACATTAAAATAATTTTTGTACAAACTAAAAGGTGCAATACTAAACCAGTAATTAGACATAGTAGTTGCATTGGTTACAAATTGCGGTAATTGCGCGTTAGTATATCCGTCTGAAAGAATGACAAGATTAATTCTTTTATTAGGATTTCCGTTATACAATAACGTATCCACATTATAAATCTGTGCGTTTAAGGCTAAAGAAAATACAGTCAAAATAAGAAGTAATTTTTTATTCATCTATTCTGTTTTTAAAGTAATTATATTTTTAGTTTGAATAAAAGAAACATATTCGTAAATAATTATTTCTTGTAGGTTTTTTATTTTATCAATTCTAACTGTAAAATCTGCATTTGTAATTTTTATGTCTTTTGATTCAATTTTTCCACCATCCCCATACACATCAACGTGCTTGTAAAGTGGGTGTTCTATATATACTTCTTTTAAAATTGTACTTCCGTTTAAGAACACTAATTTAAGACAATTAGGCAGATTTTTGGCATTTATTTGCTCTCTCTCTTTTAACTTTCCATCAGCAATTATTTTATTTTTTAAAATAGCTTGCAAGGTGTTTGCAATTGTATCACCTGTAATAGTAAATGTATAAAAAGCTATTTTAGGAGTTTCTGCTACCGTTGTTTGAATAGTATTTACAACGCTTTTTTTATGCGTACATGAAAATAAAGTTAGTGAACATAAAAAAAAACTGATAAAATATTTGCTGATAAAGATCATTTTATTTTACGTTAAACATATAAAAAAAGCCTGCCGTGAATTCCGGCAGGCTTTGAATTAATAGTTTTGTTAGGATTATGCTTCAGGAAAAGGAACAACCGATACGTAAGAACGGTTATCACGTTTTTTTCTGAAAACAACAGTGCCATCAACCAAAGAAAAAATAGTATGGTCTTTGCCCATGCCTACGTTTTCGCCCGGATGGTGTACAGTGCCACGTTGACGAACAATAATGTTACCATTAATGCAACCAGAACCACCAAAGATTTTAATCCCTAAGCGTTTGCTGTGCGATTCGCGACCGTTTTTTACTTTACCTTCACCTTTTTTATGTGCCATTTTGTTTAAATTATAAATTAAAAGTTAAAAGTTAAAAGTTGCGCAATTTTGCATTTTTAATTCTTACTTTTTAATTTTGTTTATTAATCTTCTTTTTTCTTAGCTACTTTTTTAACTGCCGCTTTTTTAACCGGAGCTTTTTTAGCTGCTGCTTTTTTAACGGGCGCTTCAACTTCAGCAACCGGAGCTACTGTCATTTTTCTTGAACGCAAAACAAATTCATGTTTTTTAGCTTCTAACT
>JBDTJJ010000102.1:0-4459 GCA_039935895.1 Bacteroidia bacterium
TTGTAAATAAAAGAACGTATGATTACAAAGCCAATTATAGTAAATATTTAATCCTTCGTCAAGAGCGACAAGACCAACAAGAAAGTTTGGTTAAAAATCAGCAAAAATTAATAGACCATACCGAAGCGTTGATTGACAAGTATCGTGCAAAAGCAAACAAGGCATCGTTTGCGCAATCGTTAATTAAAAAGCTAGATCGTATGGAACGCATCGAAGTAGAGGATGGCGATAATACGGTAATGAATATGCGTTTTCCAAAACCTGCTTTATCGGGTAAAATTGTTTTGACGGTTGAAGATGCTGCTAAAACCTACGGAGATAAACTGATTTTTAAAGACGCTAACTTCATTGTTACCAAAGGCGAAAAAATTGCGTTGGTTGGTCGTAACGGAGAAGGTAAATCTACCATGATGAAAATGATTGGTGGCAAAACAAAATTTGATGGTATGGTAAACATTGGCCACAATGTATTAGCCGGTGTTTTCGAACAAGATCAGGAAGAGAAATTAGATCAAAACAAAACAGTTTTCGAAACCATTGATGAGCTTGCCGTTGGCGATATACGCAAACAGGTACGTAACATTTTAGGTTCGTTTTTATTTGGCGGAGATGATATTGATAAAAAAGTACGCGTGCTTAGTGGTGGAGAGCGCGGGCGTTTAGCGCTTTGTAAACTTTTGTTAGAGCCTTACAATTTGCTTTTGCTGGATGAGCCAACCAATCACTTGGATATACGCAGTAAAGAAATTTTAAAGAAAGCTTTGCTCGATTATGAAGGCACGGTTATTTTGGTGTCTCACGACAGGGATTTTTTAGATGGATTAACTTCTCGTCTGTTTGAATTTAGAGATGGCGGCGTAAAAGAACATTTGTGTGATATTAAAGAGTTTATGAAAAAACGTAAGCTCGAAAAATTAATGGAACTTAAATCTGGTCCGGTTCAGCCTGCGGCCGAAAAAAAAGTAGTTGAGAAACCTAAAGTTGATACTTCCGAAAAAGATAAAGAGCTTAAGCAAATTAAAAATCAAATTTCTAAATGCGAGGCAGCTATTGAGCAATTAGAAACCGATATTAAAAAGTTGGATGAGCAATTATCAGACCCTGATACTTACCAAAAATTAATGAACGATAAAGTCTTTTTTGAAAACTACAACCAAAGAAAAAAAAAGCTAGAAACTCTTTTAAAAGAGTGGGAAAGTTTGAACGAGAAGATTTAGCTAGCACTTTAAAAAATGTACAAAGAATACTCGCACTTTCATACTCCCGAAGACGAAACAATTGTATGGAGATATTTAGATTTTGAGAAATTTGTAGATTTAATAACTATCAAAAAACTTTTTTTATGTCGTTCTGATAAGTTTGCAGATCCTTTTGAAGGTGTGCTGAAATTAAAAGATACAAATCAAAGTGAAATTGAAATAAACCTTCTAACAAAAAAATTCTACTTTGTAAACTGCTGGCATATTAATGACGCGCAATCAGATGCAATGTGGAAGATATTTTTAAAAACCAATAATGGCATAGCAATTAAATCTACGGTCAAAAGAATTAAGAACAGTCTAGAAAACACACAAGAAAATATTCATATTAGTAAAATCAATTACCGAGATTTTTCAAGAACGACTTTTTTTGATTTAATGAAAGAGCCTCAAAATATTTGGCCAAATTCAAATGGACGAGGAGGAAGTGTAAATCAATATAATTACAAAAGAAAGAGTTTTGAGCATGAAAAAGAATTGCGGCTTATTTTTATTGATTTACCTATACCTCACGCAATTATAAATGGAATACCAAGGGAGCCTTTAGAAGATAAAATCATTGACATAGACCTTACAAAGTTAATAGAAGAAGTTGTAATCGCACCCTTTGCCGACAAGTGGTTTAAATCTTTGGTTGAAAGGCTTATTAAACAACTTAATTTGGATTTTAAAGTATTAGAATCTAATTTGTATAATTTATAGTAAGTCTATTTAACTCCAAACTGCAAATAATTCAGTCTCGAAGCCGAATAATCAACCTCGATACCGTATAATCAACATCAAACGTCAAATAAACTACCCTCGATGAGGAATAATCTACCTCCGATGACGTATAATCAACCTCAAACGTCAAATAATCCACCCCCGATGAGGAATAAACTACCTCAAACCGCAAGTATGACAGAACAATAAGCAAATAAATTAATAACAAGCAGGTATTTCCTTACGCCAAAAACTACTTTTGGGTAGCGTATGCGTAATCGCTCAAGTAATCAAAGTTAGCGGTTAACTTACCTTGCTTACAAATGGTAGCACGCTCAATAACGCCATCAGTATCAGTTCCTACTAAATGCGGAATAACCCTGTCTTTTAAATCTTTACCAAAATCATCGCTGCTATCGCGCGGCAATTCGCAAGGCAAATTGTCAACAGCCATAATGCAAATGCTATCTTTAGTAAACGCCAAATCTTCTTTATCGGTTTTCATATTATAGCCATAAAAAGGCTTATCAATAGTGGTAGAACGTATGGTTGTTGGCACCGACCCATCAATATCGCAAGTAATATCGGCAATTACACTAATATGAAAATCGTTGGCTTTAATATCATCTGTGCTAAACATTTTAGGCGAACGAGGATCCCAATAATGTGCCGAAATAAATAAATCGGTTTCTTTGGTGTAAGGAGCAAACTTGCTGGTAAAATGCTCGGGGTGTTTAAAGAAATCGTGCATATCAAAGTTATGGTCGCCTTCACGCTCCACATAATCCTTTGGGTTTAACTGACAATAAACAGGCTCTCTAAAAGAGCTCATTAAAAACTCTTCGGGTGTTACTTTACGTATGCGCAAGGCAGATAAAGTTTCAATAGCACCGTTTGCAACACGGCCGCCGCCTGTTAAAGCTATTTTAATGTTTGGAAGCTTTACGCGTTTTAATTCTTCTTCCATTTCAGCTCTATCTCTGCACTGGTTAGCGGGCTTTAAACGAAACAAATCGTACTTTAAACCATAACCTAAAATACCGTTGTATGCACCAACCACACCTGCGTAGCGTCCAAAACCAATTATACGGTTATTGTTTTTATCGGTAAGTGTTTCATAATCTATCATCTCAATTTGCTTACTAATTAAAGCATGCATTAACTTTATATTATGCGGTTGCTTTTTTATGGTATGCGAAAAGAAAAAATATTTCTTGTTGGGAATCAGTTTATCGTAAGGCACTTCTTTAACGCCCATTAAAATATCGCAATCAGAAAGATCTTCTTTAAGCGTTACACCAAAGGCTGTGTATTCGGTATCTGTGTAACAGCGTATCGGGCTGGGTTGTACGTATATTTCTAAATTGGGATATTGCTTGGTAAGTTCCGAACAGATAAGCGGAGTAAGCGGCACACGCATATCGGGTGGAGATTTTTGTTCGCGAAGTACACCTATTTTTAGCTTTGTCATATTTAGAAATTTTGGACAAATATAACAATCTTGCAGGATGTTGTATTGCGTTAGGGATTGCAGGGTAAATCCTTTTGTTGAAATGCTTTTTCAGCATTCAGCGAAGCAATTAAAAAACTAAAACGATGAGCTAAATCAGCAAAGATTGAAACGAAAAGCCCGCCGTTGTAATCAACGGAACGCCCAAACTTACTGCCTACAAGTTTTAAAAAATAGTACATTTGCAGTTATGAGTTTACTATCGGTACAAAACGTAACCAAACGCTATGCTACGCATACGGCATTAAAAAATGTAAGTATTGATGTGCCCGAGCAATCTATATTTGGCTTGTTGGGGCCAAACGGTGCGGGCAAAACATCGCTTATACGCATCATTAACCAAATTACGGGGCCTGATGAAGGACAGATTTTATTAAACGGAAAACTATTGAGTCCGGATGATGTAGTTAATATTGGCTACCTGCCCGAAGAGCGTGGTTTATATAAGAAAATGAAGGTTGGCGAACAGGCTTTATACTTTGCGCGCCTAAAAGGTATGAGCAAAGCCGATGCCATGCGCGAACTTAAAATATGGTTTGAAAGATTTGAAATGGTTAGCTGGTGGAACAAAAAAGTGGAAGAGCTAAGCAAAGGTATGCAACAAAAAATTCAGTTTATAGTTACCGTTATTCATAAACCAAAGCTGTTAATTTTAGACGAACCTTTTAGCGGGTTTGACCCAATAAACGCCAATCTTATTCGCAATGAAATATTAGATTTACGTAAGCAAGGTACTACGGTAATTTTTTCTACACACAACATGGGTTCGGTTGAAGAGCTTTGCGATAATATTGCATTGATAAATAAATCTGAAAAAATATTAGATGGAGCTGTAAAAGACATCCGTAAAGCGCATCGTTCAAACATTTACGATATAAATTTTAAAGGAAATCTAATGGGCTTTACCAATGCTATGTGGACAGGCGGCGAATTACTTGAAAAAAGCAGCGACGGTGATGTACACGATATCCGCATAAAAATGACTGGC
>JBDTJJ010000103.1:0-4599 GCA_039935895.1 Bacteroidia bacterium
ACATTGGTATGGCAGCTGCTTTACCAAGCGGAAACTTAATTGTGCCGGTTATTAAAAATGCCGACGAAAAGAATTTAGTTGGACTAACTAAAAACGTAAACGATTTAGCTAAACGTGCGCGTGCCAATAAACTAGCTCCAGATGATATTCAGGGCGGTACTTTTACCATTACAAACGTAGGTGGTTTTGGTAACGTAATGGGCACACCAATTATCAATCAGCCGCAAGTAGCTATTATGGCAACGGGCACTATTAAAAAGAAACCAGCCGTTTTAGAAACTCCACAAGGCGATGTAATTGCTATTCGCCACATGATGTTCTTGTCGTTATCGTATGATCACCGCGTGGTTGACGGCTCTTTGGGTGGAAGTTTCCTTCGTAGAGTAGCCGATTATATGGAAAACTTTGATATTAATCGTCCATATTAAACTATTTGTCGATTAAAACATGAATTTATTACATTTGCACATTAAAAATTAGAAAACCAATGAAGAAAATTATTATTCCATTTTTATTATTTACACTGCTTAGCTTTTCTTTAGCTGCGCAAACCAAACCTGTTACACAGGATAAAGGTTCGTACAAAAAAAATTATACAGAAGGTAATTTAAACGAAGGAGATAACGAGTTTAAAGAAGCGTTGAAGTATTATTTATTCGCTTATAAGTATGATTCTACAAGTGCAAACGTCAATTTTAAAATTGGGTTTTGTTATTTAAAAATGGATGTACAAAAACATTTAGCCGAAAGATATTTAGAAAAAGCGGTTCAAAATGTTACTAAACATTACATTGATGATGATGCAGGTTTTAAAAAAGCTCCTAAAGAAGCTTATTTTTATTTAGGACTTGCCTATCACTACGATGGTAAATTAGATGAAGCATCAAAAATGTATGATACCTACGAATCGTACCTTAAACCAAAAGAAAAAACCGAACGTAAATTATTAGAGCATTACAAACAACAAATTTTAAATGCTAAGCGTATTTTAGGTGCACCGTTAAATGTTACTATTACCAATTTAGGTGATAGCATTAATACTGAATTCCCTGAATATTCTCCGGTTATTACAGCCGATGAGCAGGTTTTATATTACACTACTCGTCGCCCAACCACAACCGGCGGAGAAAAATCTGAAGATGATGGTAAATATTTTGAAGATATTGTTGTATCCTACAAAGATATCAATGGTAAATGGAGTAAACCATCTCCCATCAGTCCGTTTATAAATACAGCTTCTAACGAAGCAACAATCAGCTTAACGCCAGACGGACAAACACTTATTATTTATAAAGGTGATGTTGGAAACGGAGATATTTTCTACTCATCTTTTGATGGAAAAGATTGGACAATCCCTTCTAAATTTGGTTCTAACATCAATACCGAATATTGGGAAACACACGCTTGTTTATCTCGCGATAATCAAACACTTTATTTTGTAAGCGACAGACCAGGCGGAATGGGTGGACGTGATATTTACCGTTGTGTAAAATTGCCAAACGGACAATGGAGTTTAGCTACCAACGTAGGCGCGCCAATTAACACGCCTTATGATGAAGACGGGCCATTTTTAGGTGCTGATGGCGTAACATTTTATTTTGCTTCTTCGGGAGATAAATCTATGGGTGGTTTTGATATTATGTTTTCTACCATTGATGAAATGGGTAAATTTTCTGAACCAACCTCCATGGGCTCTCCTATAAACACAACAGATAATGATGTGTTTTACGTAGCTACGCCAGATAATAAACGTTTCTATTTTTCTTCGGCACACGAGTACACAAAAGGTGGAGACCAACACGGAAAAAGTTTTGGAGATCAAGATATTTACATGGGGCATGTTGACTTGATAAAAGAAAATCCTTTAGCATTATTTAGAGGAAGATTTACACCGGGACCTTGCGATAGCTTACCAGATGATTTATCTGTAATTGTAACATCAACTACGTCAGGCGAAATTATTGGTACCTATCGTCCGCAACGCCGCACAGGTACATTCAGCGTAATTATTCCTCCTGGAAGCAAATATAATTTCTCATACCAACAAGGTGGACAAGAATTATCTAGCGAGCAAGTATTTGTTCCTGCTGATATTTCTTACGAAGAAATTCAAAAAGCTATTAACTTAAAACCACTTAAAATTTGTCCAGGTGTTATTAGCAGAGATACCAATGCAAATCAAATTGCTTTAAACGTTGTAGTACTTAATAATAAGCGCGACAAAAAACCGGTTACAGGTGCTGATATTAAATTACTTAGCAAAGGTGTAGTAGATGTTGTTGCAAAATCTGACGAAGACGGGCATAAAAACGGAATTCCACTTCAAGTAGAAAAAAGCTACGAAATTATGACATCTGCCGATGGCAAAACGGCTAAACCAATTATTTTTAATACCATTGGTGTAAAAGGTGGCAAAACCTACGATAAAGTAATTTATTTAGAAAAAAGTGCTGATGATGATATCAATTTAGATTTAGTTATTACCGCTTTAAACAACGCAAAAAAACGCCAGCCAATTGCAGGTGCAAGTGTAAAAGTTACCGGTACAGATGGTACTACTTTTAACGGTACAACCGATGATAAAGGGGTAGTTAATGGTATTGCACTTAATCCAAACACAAACTACCAAGTTGAGGTTGGAAAAGATGGTTTAGTTGAAAAAGTAGTTGTATCAACACAAGGTATGCGCAAAACTAAAACAATACAAAGGGTTGTTTATTTAGAAGGTGTATCTGAAGTGCCTGATAACAGCACAATTACGGGCGATTGTTTTAGCTTCTTCTTTAAATATAACATGAATGAAGTGGATGAAACGGCACCCGAGTACAAGCAATTTATGGATAAAATAATGGCCGTAAAAACTGCTGGAGGTAAAATTATTTTACATGTAAATGGAAGCGCATCTACTGTGCCTACTCGTAAATTTAAAAACAATGGCGAGTTAGCCCAAACCAGAGCTAACCAAACTATTATAAAAATTAGAAATAGCCTAAAACAAATGGGAATTACAGATGCAGATATTACAATTGCATCTAACAAAGCATCTGTTGGCGGATCAGCTTATGCGGGCGATAAAATTGTACACGCAGCTACTTACGAAAAATTTCAGTTTGTAAAAGTTTGCTTAGCTAAGTAAAAAATAAATTTTAAACTAAACCCTTTAACAGAAATGTTGAAGGGTTTTTTTGTGCCAATTCTTTGTCATATAGAGCCTTTCAAAGTATGGGCGTTACGGCGTTTTGTAATTTCGAGCGATTCGAGAAATATCTGCGCCGTCGGGCTTTTAGTAGTAAAGCTTTTTGGTTTAGCCGCATGTTTTTATTTTTTAATTGCTTCGCAGAATGCTGAAAAAGCATTTCAAAAAGGCTTTCTTGCTGCAATCCCTAAAGCAAATACGTACAAAGCATAAATATAATAGGCCTCTTTGAAAATTTGCGTGTGGTCATATTGAGTTTGTCGAAACAATGGGTATGGAGCCAAGGCACATACTTCGACAAGTTCAGTATGAACGCCTCTCTTTTGACAAGGAATGTTATTTTCCGAAGAGATCTCTATTGGAATTATGAAAGAGGTTAGTGGGTGAATTATGAACGAGGTCTAATGCAAATATCTGAATAATGAAGATGTATAAATAAACACATTATTTTCAACACAAAAGCCTTTCAAATTTCTCTGAAAGGCTTTTGTGAAATATATATGCAAATTATTTTTTCTCTTCGGTAGTGGCCGGTTTTTCTTCTGCTGGTTTTTCTGTTTTTTCTTCTACAGCACCTTCTTTTTTCTCTTCAGTGGCAGGTGCTTCTACAGTACCTTCTTTCTTTTCTTCTTTTACTTCACCTTCTTTGTGTTCGCAATCTGTTTTACCTTCTGCTTCACATTTAGCTTTACATTCGGTAGTACATTTTTCACCGTCTTTGCAACAACCTGCTTTTGGCCCATCGCAGGCTTTTAAGCATAGAAAAATAATAAACCAAAAGGCAAATGCAAAGCCAAATGGTATTCCAAAATAAACTCTTTTTGGTGTTTCGTTATGTTGTTCTTCTTGATTTGACATAATTTCTTTTGTATAAAATTATTATTCTTCGTGAGTTCCTGATGCGTGCGCAAATTCTGCAGATGCTATTTCTTTTTCGTCAATACCTTCAGTAAGTTCTTTTGGAACCGGTTGATTATGCATTTTACGTAATACAATTTGCTGTATTTTGTAATTTTTATCTAAATGCGTATTATTTTGAGGATAGCCGCAATACGTACCTTCTACTAAAATAATAAATATTAAATAGACAACAAATATAGAGTAAGGCAATAAAATAGCATAGCGTAAAAATTTAACTTCATCAATTAAGTGCATAAACACAAGTACAATGCCACCTGCTTTTACCAACGTTAAGGTTATAAAGAAAAACTTTAAAAAAGCACCCCCTAGTAAACCCCATTTGGTGGCATTAAAACCAACAACAAGCTCTACTAATGTAATAGCAAGTAAAAGCCAAAATACTTTCCATAGTTTGCTGCGTATTTGTTTTCCATGCGCATCATCATGTTGATACATGGTTTCGTATTGCGGATAATCATCGTGAAATTCCATACTCATAATTA
>JBDTJJ010000104.1:0-4029 GCA_039935895.1 Bacteroidia bacterium
AATCGCACAAAATAAAAATACTGCGTATAGAAAATGATGAATTAACTATTGGCGCAGCAAATAAAAGATACAATCAAAATCATATTAAAGGCGTGCACGCTTGTCTGCTGGCTACGCTTTGCGAATATGCTTCGGGTTTGAGTTTACTTTTACATCTTTCGCCAAAAGAATATCGTATTATTTTAAAAACTATTCACATGACTTACCATTATCAGGCTAAGACCGATGTTTTAGTAAAATTTAAGATTTCTTCCGCCGAAAAACAGCATATTATAAGCTCTTTACAAAAAGAAGAAGCTATCTTTAAAGAGTTTACGGTTGATGTGTATGACCAAAGTAATAACCATATTTGTACAGGATTAATAAACTGGCAAATTAAAGCTTGGACTAACGTAAAAATGAAAATTAATTAAAAATAATAATATGAAAAAGTTAATCGTGGTTTTTGCTGCCATTTTATTTAGTGTAAATACCTTTGCACAAGTCAATGCAGATGCCGTTTTAGGTACATGGCTTACCGGCAGCGGAAAAGGGAAAGTTTTAATTTATAAAGAGGGACATAAGTACAACGGAAAAATTGTTTGGTTAAAAGAACCTACTTATCCAGATGGAAAACCTAAAATAGATAAAAAAAACTCGGATATAACAAAACAAACAAATCCAATAATGGGTTTAAATATGCTAAAAGATTTTACCTTTGATGAAGATAAATGGAATGGTGGAACAATTTATGATCCTGAAAATGGAAAAACATATAGTTGCAAAATTACATTTAGAGATGGAAAATTAGATGTGCGTGGTTATATGGGTATTTCCTTAATTGGAAGAACAGATACTTGGTTTAAAGTGCCAGATATTAAATAAGAATTAAAAAATAGTAGAAATAATAAATACAAAATATGATTAAAAAAATAATAGCATTTACTCTTTTATCTGCCCCGGTTTTGCTAAATGCACAGGGGTTTCAGGTAAATTTACAAGGGCAAGCTCAACAAGGTATGGCGGGCGCAGGTACGGCTTTAATGCAAGATAATTCTGCTGTATTTTTTAACCCGGGCGGTATGTCGTTTTTAAAAGACAATAGTATTAGCGGTGGTGTTACAGCCACTATTGCCCATGGTCAATACTTAGATGCAGCAAGCTCAACCATTTCAAAAACCGATAATCCAATAAGCACCCCATTTACCGGTTATGCCGTTTTTGGATGTTTAGATACCACAAAATATGCATCGCATTTTAAATTTGGTATGGGCGTTTATACACCTTTTGGTAGTACGGCTAAATGGGAAGATGGTTGGACTGGTCGTTTTGCATTAACCTCATTAAAATTACAATCTATATTTTTTCAACCAACAGTTAGCTGGAAAATTAATAATAAAATCGGTATAGGTGGCGGCCTTGTTTACGGACAAGGAAATGTAGAATTGAAAGAAGACTTACCTATTTATTCGAACGGAACGTATGGTAACGCCGATTTAACAGGAAAAGCACATGGCTGGGGTTATAATTTAGGTGTGTATATTAAACCTACAGATAAATTTTCTATCGGTTTAACCTATCGTTCTCAAGTAAATATGAATTTGAATAATGGAACGGCAACTATAACCGTACCACAATCAGTTGCAGCGCAGTTTCCATCAGGGCCTTTCACTTCATCTATTCCTTTACCAAAAGTATTAACATTAGGTTTGGCATATCAGGTAAATGCTAAATTAGCTTTAGCCTTAGATATAAATTATATTGGCTGGAAAGCTTATGATACTTTAGCGTTTAATTATAAAAATAATACGCCAACATTTCCTGATACAAAATTACCAAGAGATTATAAAAATACGTTTGCATTTCGTTTAGGTGGTCAATACCACATTACTTCAAAATTTACGGCACGTGTTGGTGTGGCTTTATCATTATCTCCAATAAAAAGTGGTTATGTTACACCCGAAGTGCCCGATGCTAACAAAGTTAACTTAACAGCTGGTTTAGGTTACAAAGTTTGTAACAGATTTAGGATTGATATTTCCTACACGTTTGAAAACTTAAAACGTACAGATAACAACTTAGCTCTTCAAATGAATGGTACTTATAAAACATATTTATCTGCACCGGGCATATCATTAGCTTATAAATTTAACCGTAATTAAAAAATGAAAAACATTTTATATAAATCAGTTTTAGTTGCCGTATCGGCTAGTGCTTTACTATCGTGTAAACCTAATTTAAAAGCGCCAACACCGGGTACAGGCAATATTGATGCAACTCGTTATGTTGCTATTGGAAATTCTATCACATCGGGTTTTGCAGACGGCGCTTTGTATTATGATGGACAAATGGTTGCTTATCCAAATTTAATAGCCGAACAATTTAAATTAATTGGTGGCGGAGATTTTAAACAGCCTTTAATGCCTTCTGGTTCTATTGGAATAGGTTCAACAGGTAACGCACCTTTTAAATTAGATTTTTCTACCGATTGTTTAGGTGTAAATTCTTTAGGGCCTGTTCCTACTGCTTCTGTAGGAGATTTAAGTGCATTTTCGCCAAGTGCTAACGTTTACGTTTCTCAAGGAGGCCCTTTTAATAATATGGGGGTACCGGGTGCAAAAGCAATTACAGTTGCTGTGTCTGGTTATGGAGATTATACACAAGGGCCTGGCCATTACAATCCTTTCTTTACCCGCATGGCTAAAGATCCGGCTCATTCATCTATGTTATCAGATGCTATGCTTATTAATCCAACTTTCTTTTCTTTATTTATAGGAAATAATGATGTGTTATCTTATGCTACTGCCGGAGGTGCTAAAGATTTTATAACTCCACCAGCCATGTTTGATGCAAGCATTAATGCTATTGTAGATACGCTAACTAAAAAAGGTGCAAAAGGTGTAATTGGCAACGTGCCTGATATTACGGCACTACCTTTTTTTACAACCGTACCTTGGAATGGATTAGCTTTAACCAGACAGGGACAAGCAGATACCTTAACCAATTTAATGGCTATTTTTGGAGTGAACCATACTTTTGTAGTAGGTAATAATCCCTTTGTAATTTATGATGCATCTGTACCAGGTGCTTTTCATGGAAGAGTAATGCTGGAAGGAGAATTGGTTTTATTATCTATACCTTTAGATAGTGTAAAATGCCATGGTATGGGAACTTTTAAACCTATTCCCGATACGTACGTATTAACAGCAGCAGAAATTTCAAATATTAAAACGGCAACAGCTTCTTATAACACCAGTATTCAAAACACGGCAAATGCTGCCGCAAATGGAGGAGGTATAGCTTTTGTTGATGTAAATGCTTTTTTAAATAAAACAAAAACAGGTTTTGTTTATAATGGGATAGCTTTAAATGCTGCTTTTGTAACAGGTGGTGCTTTTTCTTTAGATGGCATACACCTTACACCAATTGGTAATGCGCTTTTGGCTAACGAATTTATAAAATCTATAAACGCTAAATATAATTCATCTATTCCTCAAGTTGATGCAACAAAATACAGAGGTGTAAAATTTCCATAAATTAAATAATAATTAAATCACAAATAAAATAACCATAAAACAAATAACCATGAAAAAAATCTATTTATCAATGGCAGCAGCTTTAGTTATAAGCGCTGCTGCAACAGCACAATGCGGAGGTCGCTATGATGCTAATGTATATGGAAGTGTTACTGCTACAAGCGGTATCGTTTACGGGTCAAACCTTCCATACAATAGCACTACTCCACAATCATTAACGCTCGATTTTTATGCACCAACTGGTGATACTTCACAAGCACGTCCTTTAATTATTTGGGCGCATGGTGGTAGTTTTCTTGGAGGATCATCAACAGATGCTGATGTAGATACTTTATGCCATCGTTTTGCTAAAAAAGGCTATGCTTGTGCTTCAATTAATTACCGTTTAGGAGTAGCGGCTCCAGATTCAGCAGAATTTATTAAAGCTGTATTACGTGGTGTACAGGATATGAAAGCATCTATACGCTTCTTTTATAAAGATAAATTAACAACAAACACATATAAAATTGATACC
>JBDTJJ010000105.1:0-6186 GCA_039935895.1 Bacteroidia bacterium
TAAATAAAGAGGTTGAATTAAAAGCTATCGAAGATGGCAAATGGCAAACCCAAAAACCATTAACCAAAGAGCAAATTAAAAAAATTGGTTTAGTAACCTTAGAAAGCGAATACCTTGGCAAATCTGGTGATCATAAATGCTTTGAAGTAACTAAAGTAGAGTTATAACCGGTTTTATATTTTAAACTTAAATGCTTTTCAAGAAATTGAGAAGCATTTTTAGTTTTACGCGTTTTACATTAAGGATTGAAATGATGTCATACTTAGCCTGTCGAAGTATGTTCCTTAATCAGCACCAAATGTTTCGACAAGCTCAACATGACTATGCGCTATTTTCTGAATTATGAAAGTGGTCTATTTTAATAAACCTCTTTGGGAAATAGCATTTCTCACCAAAAATGATGTCATACTGAGCCTGTCGAAGTATGTTCCTTAAGCAGCACCAAATGTTTCGACAAGCTCAACATGACAATGCGCTATTTTCCGAAGAAGGCTATAATGAAAAAGGAAATTTTAAGCCGACTGAAACTGTTTCAAAAAACGGATATCGTTTTCAAAAAACAAACGGATGTCGGTAATTTTATATTTAAGCATAGCAATACGTTCTATACCCATACCAAATGCAAAACCGGTGTATTTAGTGGCATCTATACCACAATTAGTAAGCACTTGCGGATCTACCATACCGCAACCTAAAATTTCTAACCAACCACTATATTTGCAAATATTACAACCTTCACCTTTACAAATAGTACACGAAATATCTACCTCAGCACTTGGCTCGGTAAAAGGAAAAAAACTGGGGCGCAAACGTATTTTTGTTTCTGCACCAAAAAAACGTTGGGCAAAATATAAGATAGTTTGTTTTAAATCGGCAAAAGAAACTTTTGTATCAATATACAAACCTTCTATTTGGTGGAACTGACAATGACTGCGAGCCGACACCGTTTCGTTACGATAAACTCTGCCCGGAGAAATGGTACGAATGGGTGGTTTATTGTTTTCCATTAAATGAACTTGTACAGATGATGTTTGTGTGCGCAAAACAATTTCAGGATTGGTTTGTATGTAAAAAGTATCTTGCATATCGCGTGCAGGATGATCTTCGGGTGTGTTAAGTGCTGTAAAGTTGTGCCAATCGTCTTCAATTTCTCGACCTTCACTTAATGTAAAACCAATATCTTCAAATATTTTTGTAATTTCTTTTTTTACAATATTTATGGGATGTAAAGAACCAATTTGTGAAACAGGTTGGGCTGGCAAACTTAAATCAATTTCTTTAAAAGAAGTTTGGTTTTGAGATTCAAACTTTTCTTTCAGTTCATTAATTTTTTGTTGTGCTGTATTTTTTAGCTCGTTTAGTTTGGCGCCAAACTCACGTTTCAAATCGGGTGCAACGTTTTTAAAATCGTCAAACAAAATAGTTACTTCACCTTTTTTGCCAAGCCATTTAATGCGATATTCTTCTACCTCCTCTTTACTCTGCGCAGAAAAATTTTCTATTTCTAAAAATATACTTTCAATTTTTTCTTTCATAATGAAATAAATCTTCTACTCTTTTATAATTTTTGTTTGAAAAATAACTTCGTTCTCGTTGAGAATACGAACTTGATAAACGCCAGCATTTACATCTAAATTAAAGTTGGTAAGTTGATTGTTTAATGATTTGCTTAAAACAATTTGCCCTAATTGATTGTAAATAATTACTTGCGTATTTTCTTTTAAATCGGCGGTACTAATGGCAAAATTGCCATTACTTGGGTTTGGATAAACGGCAAATAATTGTTTGTTTGTTTGTTGCTTAATGCTAGTTGTAAAATTACAAACATCAATTACAGAAACTCCACTAGTAATTTTTGTAAATGTGTTTTGTTTGGTAATAGTAGCTGGCGTATTTGTTATAGTTGCCGCATTGCTTACTTTGGTTATGGTGTTTCCTATAACTGTTGCAGGCGTTGTTTCGTTGCAATTATTGCCTCTACCATAATTATCTGTTTTCACAAAGTAAAAACTACTGTTGCCTACACCAAAATTATCGGTATAACCAGCTAATACAAAACCATTATCTGTTGCTTGAGATAATGCATAAGCCCAATCGTTGCCAGCACTACCAAAGGTTGAATTAAAAAGCAGCGAACCTTTTTTATTTGTTTTAAGCAAGTAAACATCGCTTGTGCCATGCCCAAAACTATACGTAGAACCTGTAACTACAAAACCACTATCATTTGTTTGAATGATGGCTGTACCTTTATCATAATTAGATCCACCAAAAGATTTGGTAAACAACGTATCTCCATTAGCATCCATTTTAATTAAATATACATCGCTTAAAGCCGCTGTGCTATCTATGTTTGTATGACCCGTTAAAGCATAACCACCTTCATTGGTTTGTACAATACCATACGACCAATCATCGCCATCTTGTCCGTAAGTTTTACTCCAGGTTAATACTCCGCTTGAATTGGTTTTTAAAACATATACATCGTTCACGTTTCCATACGGACTAATACCAAAACTGCTAGTAGTACCCGAAATAATATATCCACCATCGGTAGTTTGTTTAACCGCAAAAGCATAATCACCATAAGCGCCACCGTAAGTTTTACTCCAAGTTAAATTTCCGTTAGCATCTGTTTTTAAAAGATACACATCATTATTTCCATCGGCACTAAAACTACCTGTATATCCTGCCACAATGTAACCGCCATCAGCTGTTTGCTGCACCGCTTGTCCAAAATCATCAGAACTTCCTCCATAAGATTTTGTCCATAAAGTATCTCCAATAGAATTAGTTTTTACTAAGTAAACATTGTAATTTCCTATACCCGATGAGCTATCTATACCGGCAAAAATAAATCCGCCATCGGCAGTTTGTTGCATAGCGTAACATTCTTCGTCGCCAATACCACCGTAAGTTTTAGTCCACAAGGTATCTCCAACCGAATTTAATTTAACTGCCAAATAATCAAAATCAGTTGCAGAAACCTGATGCAAGCCACCCATAATATAGCCGCCATCATTAGTTTGTTGCGCACCATAAATGGTTGTGAAATCTTTTTCAAACACTTTTTGAAACATAGACTGGCTATAGCCTATTAAGCTTGTAAATACAACAGATAATGTAATAAATATTTTTTTTTGCATATAGTTTATTTGAACTGCAAATTTAAACTAATTATAGCGGTAAAAAAATAGGATTTACCTATAAACAACTTATGCGCTAACAGATGTTTAAAAGTTTCATAAAAAGAGGTTTATGGTGAGCTTGATACCTCTACTTTTGTTAGAATTAATTATTACTATGATGAAAAAATCTTTTTGTATAGCCCTATTAGCCACAGTTATACTGGCTTCTTGCGTGCCACAACGCAAACTACAAGAATGCCAGGATAAACAAAAAGCCTGCGAAACCGAGTTAGAAGCGCTTAAAACAATATCGCAAAGCAATGAGGCTAAAGTTAAGGACATGAGCGAACAACTTGCCAAAAACACAAAACTTATTGACGGTTTAAAAAAAGACACCAATGTTATGGGTACTAATTACCGCATACTAACGGTTAAGTACGATAAATTAAATCAGCTTAATGATGAGTTGATGGATAAATTAAACAAGCAATTATCTAGCAGCGAAAAAGATAATGCAAAGCTTAGCGGCGATTTACAAAATACGCAAACGCAATTATTAAAAAAACAAGATGAACTAAGTATTTTATCAGGGCAATTAAACCGACAGAAACAAAGTTTAGATTCCTTATCTAGTCAATTGCAATTACGCGAAAAACGTGTAAACGAATTAGAAAATGTATTAAAACAAAAAGACCAAGCAGCGGCTGATTTGAAAAAGAAATTAAGCGATGCGCTTTATAATTTTGAAAATAAAGGATTAACCATCACGCAAAAAAACGGAAAAATTTATGTGAGTATGGATGAATCTCTTTTGTTTGCAAGCGGCAAAACAGCTGTAGAACCTAAAGGTATTGAAGCTTTAAAAAATTTAGCCAAAGTGTTAGATCAAAACCCTGATATAAACATTATGGTTGAAGGGCATACCGATGATGTGCCTATGCATGGCAACGGAGAGATAAAAGATAATTGGGATTTAAGTGTAATGCGTGCCACATCGGTTACAAAAATAATTTTATCAAGCAGTCCGGGTATAAACCCAAAACGTATTAGTGCAGCGGGGCGTGGAGAGTTTTTTCCTTTAGATCCTGCTAAAACAGCCGAGGCTCGCAAAAAGAACAGAAGAACAGAAATTATTTTAACACCTAAATTAGACGAGTTGCTTAAAGTTTTAGATAGTAATTAATAATAAACAGAATATAAATAAAGTATGGGATTTGCAAAAGAATTTAAAGATTTTGCCATGAAAGGCAACGTAGTAGATTTAGCTATTGGTGTTGTAATTGGCGGTGCATTTGGTAAAATAGTATCCTCATTAATTGATGATGTTATTACACCCTTAATTTTAAAACCTGCATTAGATGCAGCTAACCTTAGTAATATTGCCGATTTAAAAATTGGAGCCATAAAATACGGAAGTTTCTTATCAAATGTTATATCATTTATAATAGTAGCTCTTGTATTATTTATGATTATAAAAGGAATCAATGCCTCTAAGAAAAAAGAAGAAGCTGCTCCGGCTGCTGCACCTGAAATTTCATCTACCGATAAATTATTAATGGAGATCCGAGATTCATTAAAAAAATAAATCTATCTCATTTATCTTACCTGGCAATTACTGCAATTTGTTTTTTCGACTGAAATGAAATAGCAAAAATAAAAAGGTAGCTACTAATAAAAAAGCTACTGTTTGATGCAGCACGCCTAATAAAACAGGCACAGCATATAGTAATGTAAAAATGCCTAAAAGTATTTGCAGTGTAGTTAAATAAATGAGCCAGCTTACGCCTTTAGATTGTGTTTTGCTAAGTGATAATTTAGTAGAACGAAACCAAATAGTAACTATTAATAAAACAACTATCCACGCAAAGGTGCGGTGTACAAATTGTACGCCGGCTGGGTTTGCTGTAAAATTATAGATAAACGAATTGCTTATTAAAATGGTATCGTCAGGAAACCAGGCATCGCCCATTTTAGGCCAAGTTGGATAAATTAATCCGGCTTTTAAACCGGCTACAAACGCGCCAAATATTACCTGAAAAATAAGCGCAGCAAACGCAATTAATGTAATAGGAAAAAGTTTTTTGCCTGAGTTTATTTCTTGTTTCTCTAATCGAGTTTCATAAATAATTTCTAAAGCAAACCAAAACGTAAACGCAAAAGCAGTTAGCGCGGTTATTAAATGAGTTGCCAATCTATAATGACTAACGTTTGGATTTTTTACCAAGCCGCTTTTTACCATCCACCAACCAACAAGGCCTTGTAACGAGCCCACAACAACTAAAATGAGACTACGCAGTAATATTTTTTTAGTAAATTGTTTGGTGATAATGAAATAAACAAAGCCGCCAAAAAAAACAAAACCAATTAAGCGCCCAATCATTCTATGGCTCCACTCCCACCAAAAAATATTTTTAAATTCAGATAAAGTCATGGAGCTGTTTATAATTTTAAACTCCGGACTTTGCTGATAATTTGTAAAATGCTGCATCCAACTTTCGTTATTTAAGGGTGGCAAAGTGCCCATTACGCTCCAATCGGTTATGGATAAGCCAGAGTGCGTTAACCTTGTAATACAGCCAATAACCAACATTACGTACACCAAAATGCAACCCGTTAATAGCCAATAAATAATTTGTTTGTGTGGATTAGTATTTATCATCCTTTTAAAAAATCTTGACAAAGGTACATAAGGATTGCGTGTAAATAATATAATTTAGCAACAAATTAACGATGAATTTTATTCTGCCTTTTCCTATAAAAAAATTTGCCACACAGGTAAACATACAGCAAGCTATGCTATTGGTAGGTTCTTGCTTTGCAGGAGAAATTGGAACTAAACTAACTGAAAGAAAATTTAATACTATTGTAAATCCACACGGTATATTATATAATCCGTTAAGTATTTGTGAAGCTATTGAAGATTATATCCAAAACAAAATTTACACACAACAAGATGTCTTTCTATACGATGAACTTTATAGAAGTTTTAATCATCATGGTAAATTTGCAGATGTTGATGCGTCTGTTTGTTTAAAAAATATTAATCATAAAATAACTGAGG